>NZ_JBVHHY010000011.1:137842-282970 GCF_055560835.1 Kitasatospora sp. NPDC023120
CTGCTGCAAGACCGCCTCACCAGGCGCGATTAGCTCAGCGGGAGAGCACTACCTTGACACGGTAGGGGTCACTGGTTCAATCCCAGTATCGCGCACGTCGGGCCCTCCGGGGTCTGCTGCAAGACCGCCTCACCAGGCGCGATTAGCTCAGCGGGAGAGCACTACCTTGACACGGTAGGGGTCACTGGTTCAATCCCAGTATCGCGCACAGTAACGGCCGGGGCCGCGATCCGTAAGGGTCGCGGCCCCGGCCCTTTTGCGTTCGCCGGCGTCCGGGAAATCGCCGGTATCCGGGAAAGTGAAGAGCCGCGCACGAACGCCCTCACCGACGTCCGTACGCGGCATCTCCGCCTGCCGGGGTGCTCTGCGCGCCGCTCTCGCCCGTCCGCGGTGTATCGCGGCGGCTCTCCCCGGCGGCACCGCTCCCCGTCCCCAGGGGACCGATGCCCGTACTGTGGCCGCCCCTGTGGGACGGCGTCCTTCTCCGGTGCTCCTCAGCGGCCGATCAGATCGGCGACGGCCTGGGCCTGGGTCGCCATCTGATCCCATCCGCCGAAGAGCAGTACCAGGAGCACGGCACACGGCAGGGCCATGGCCAGCGCCACCGCGGGGTGCCGGGTGGGCTGCTCGGTGGTGGACCGGGACTGGAAGAAGGCCGGCCGACGGCGGCGGGGGGTTCCCGTGAGCTGCGGTGCCATGCCCTTGCTCCTGATCCGGTCGAGTTGGCGCGGTGGACGGCTTACCTCGGGGGACGAGCTCCCCGTCCACCGCTGGGCACAACGCTATTGGTGAGGGGGCCCCGCGAACGTCATGCCGTCGTACTGTTCCTCGGACGTCCCGGAGGATGACGCCCGGACTCGAGGCCTACTACCGCAGGGGGAGGGAAGGCTGAGCCGACCCCCGAGGGAACCCTGAGAGGCAACCCCGAGAAACGATCCGGCACCCCTGTGACCTGCAGGTCAGCGCAAGATCGGACAATCGCACGGTGGCTCGAGGTGTTGCGTATCAGCACACCGCAGCGGGCAGTCCGTAAGCTGTGCCAGACAGGAACTGACGATGCCCCAACCGACGGGGCCTCACCCACGGGCTGACGGGGAACGGAACATGGCGATGATGCGGCTGAGGCGTGAGGACCCCCGCATCGTCGGGCCGTACCGCCTGCACCGGCGACTGGGCGCCGGCGGCATGGGCGTGGTCTACCTCGGCTCCGACCGCCGCGGGCAGCGCGTCGCGCTCAAGCTGATCCGCGCCGAGCTCGCCGAGGACCAGGAGTTCCGCACCCGCTTCGCCCGCGAGATCGCCGCCGCCTCCCGGATCCGGGGCGGCTGCACCGCCCGCGTGGTCGGCTCGGACATCGAGGCCGACCGGCCCTGGCTCGCCACCGCGTACGTCCCCGGGCCCTCGCTGTACAAGCGGGTCGGCGACGAGGGACCGCTGAGCTGGCCCGAGGCGGCCCGGATCGGGGCCTCGCTCGCCGACGGGCTGGTCAAGGTGCACGAGGCCGGGGTGGTCCACCGCGACCTCAAGCCCTCCAACATCCTGCTCTCGCCGCGGGGGCCGCGGATCATCGACTTCGGCATCGCCTGGTCGCGCGGCGCCAGCACGCTCACCCACGTCGGCACGGCGGTCGGCTCCCCCGGCTTCCTTGCGCCCGAGCAGGTGCGCGGGGCCGCCGTCACCCCGGCCACCGACGTCTTCGCCTTCGGAGCCACCCTCGCGTACGCGCTCACCGGGGACACCCCGTTCGGGTCGGGGGCGTCCTCCGAGGTGATGCTGTACCGGGTCGTCCACGAGGAGCCCGACCTGTCGGCGGTACCGCCGCAGCTGGCGCCGCTGATCCGGGCCTGCCTGGCCAAAGAGCCCGCCGAGCGGCCCGGCGCGGCCGCGCTGCACGAGCGGCTCAGCGAGCTGGCGGCGCGCGGTGCGGCGGCGGGTGCCCCCGGCGGGGCTGCGCGCGCGGCCAGACCGGGGCGGGGCACGGCTGCTCCCGCCCCGCAGGACGGTGCCCGACAGGGTGTTCCGGCGCCCGGGCGCTCGCCCGAGCCGCCCGCCGCGGCGCGGGCCCGGGCGGCGGCGGGCCGTCCGGGTGCGCAGGCGGCGGGTGCCCCGGGGCGTCGCCCGCCGGGGGCGGCCGCACCGCTCCGCCAGCCCGAGCCGACGCCCGTGACCCGTCCGCTGCGGCAGCGCCCGGACCGTCCGCAGACGCCTCCCCCGGCCCGGCCCGGCCCCCGCGACCGGATGCGCCCCCGGGACCGCCAGCACACCCCCGCCCCCGGCGGGCGACCCGGCACGGCGCGGCAGCGGCTGCTGCGGCAGCGGCTGGTGGTCTTCGTCACGGTGACGATCGGGGTCGCGCTCGCCATCGCGGCGGCGCAGGGGTGCGAGAACCGGGACAGCCAGGGGCTGAAGCCGCCGACCGGGACGGTCGCGAACGCCGGCGGCGGGGCGGTCGGCGGTGGCCGGGGCGGCGAACTGGCCGTGCCGGACACATCGGTGGACGTCGCCCCGCAGGCCTCGGCCACCCCGCTCCCGGCGGCGGCGCGCGGCGGCGCGGCGGACGGCAACCTGGCCGCCCCGCAGGGGCCGGTGCCGGCGGTCGACTGGCCGAACCGCAGCTACCCCGACGGGGTGGGCGGGCCGGCCATCACGCTGAAGGACGGGCACTCGGTCGGAGCCGGACCGCAGGTCGCGCTGAGCGCGGTGCTGCCGGCCCGGTACAAGGGCCTGCCGGCCGCGGTCGTGGTCCTTCGGCGGGTGGAGGGCTCGGCGCCGGTCGACCTCGTCCAGTTCTACACCTTCGCCGGGGACGCCCCGGTCGCCACCACCTCCCGCACCTCGGCGGCGGACCCGCAGGCCACGGCGGCCTGGCGGCTGGACGGCAGCGCGGTCGTCCGCGAGGAGCGCGTCGCCACCACCGGCGCGACCACCTCCACCCGCTACACCGTCCGGGCCGACGGCACCCTCGACGAGTCCTGGCCCGGCGCCCCCAGCGGCGCCACCCCACCCCCCGCCGCCGCCCCGGCACCCCCGACGTCCCCGGCGGGCTGACCGGGCGGAGGCACAGGAAGTCGGGTCGGCCGACTTCTCGTGCGGAACGGCCCGGTCGCAGGGTGCGACCGCACGAAGCAGGGAACCGCCGAGCCCGGCGAGCACCGTAACCGGCAGGGAAATGCCGGGCGGCCGGCTCTGAGCTGCGTGCGTGGGAAGTCGGGCTGGCCGACTCCTGGTGGCGCGCTTGGTGCGGGGGAAGTGCCGGCGGGTGGGGCCCACGAGAAATCGGGCGGGCCGCCTTCTCGTGGGGGGCTGCTGGTCAGGGGGTGGTGACGGCGTAGAAGGCCACGGCTGCGGCGGCGCCGACGTTGAGGGAGTCGATGCCGTGGGCCATCGGGATGCGGACGGGGTGGTGGGCGGCGGCGATGGCGTGGGGGGTGAGGCCGTCGCCTTCGGCGCCGAGCATGAGGGCGGCCTTGGGGAGGCGGTGCGGGCTGAGGGTGGCGAGGTCGACGGCGTTGTCGGCGGGGGTGAGGGCGAGCAGGGTGAAGCCGGCGTCGCGGACGGTGTCGAGCGCGGCGGGCCAGGGGTCGAGACGGGCGTACGGGACCGCGAAGACGGCGCCCATGGAGACCTTGACGGCGCGCCGGTAGAGCGGGTCGGCGCAGTCGGGCGAGAGCAGGACGGCGTCCATGCCGAGGGCGGCGGCGCTGCGGAAGATCGCGCCGAGGTTGGTGTGGTCGACCAGGCCTTCGAGGACGGCGACGCGGCGGGCTCCGGCGAGGAGGTCGGCGGCGTCCGGGAGGGGCTTGCGCTCCATCGAGGCGAGGGCGCCGCGGTGGACGTGGTAGCCGGTGACGGCTTCGGCGAGTGCGGGCTCGACCACGTGGACCGGGGCGTCGGCCTCGGCGATGACGTCGGCCATCACGTCCAGCCACTTGGCGGTGAGCAACATCGACCGCATCCGGTAGCCGGCGGCGAGGGCGCGGCGGATGACCTTCTCCCCCTCGGCGATGAACAGGCCCTCGGCGGGTTCGCGGCGGCGGCGCAGTTCGACGTCGGTGAGGCCGGTGTAGTCGGCGAGGCGCGGGTCGGCCGGGTCGGTGATGGTGCTGGGTTCGGACACCCTGCGATCTTGCCAAGCCGGGGCGGGGAAGGCCAAACGGTCACGGAGCGGGGTGGTCCCCGGCTAGCCGGAGTGCAAATATGACCGTATGGCCCGTTATCCGGGCCGATCCTGGGCTCCGTCGGCCTCTGGCGCCACTGGCTCCGCCGGCTCCTCCGGTGGGCGCCCACATGGTCGGCCACAGCTGCCGCGCGCGAAGCGGGCGAGACCGGTGTGGCACCGGTCGGTGGCCGGGCAGGTGTTCGCGCTGCAGATCCTGGTCGTGCTGCTGCTGGCGGCGGCGGCCGTGGTGGCCCTGGTCGTGCAGTCGCGCAACGACGCCGACAACGAGGCGCGCAACCGGTCGGTGGCCGTCGCCCAGACCTTCGCGAACTCGCCCGGCATGGTCGACGCGCTCCGCTCCCCCGACCCGACCGCGATCCTGCAGCCGAAGGCGCAGTCCGCGCGGGTCTCCTCGGGCGTGGACTTCATCGTCGTCCTCAACAACCAGGGCATCCGCTACACCCACCCGAACCCGGCCCGGATCGGCCAGAAGTTCGTCGGCGACTACCAGCCCGCACTGCACGGGCAGGTGGTGACCGAGCACATCACGGGCACGCTCGGCCCGCTGGTGCAGGCGATCGTCCCGGTGTACGCGCCGGACGGCCAGGTGGTCGGGCTGGTGTCCGCGGGCGTCACGCTTGCGAACGTCAGCACGGCGAGCCAGCGTCAGCTGCCGGTGGTGCTGGGCGCGACGGCGGGCGCGATCGGGCTGGCCACGCTCGGCAGCGCGCTGATCAGCCGTCGGCTGCGGCGCCAGACGCACGGGCTGGGCCCGGTCGAGATGACGCGGATGTACGAGCACCACGCGGCGGTGCTGCACGCGGTGCGCGAGGGCGTCATGATCGTCGGCGGGGACGGGCGGCTGCTGCTCTGCAACGACGAGGCGCGCCGGCTGCTGGACCTGCCGCCGGACGCCGAGGGCCGCCCGGTCGCCGAGCTGGGCCTGGAGCAGGCGCCGCTGGAGCTGCTGACCGCCAACCGCCAGGTGACCGACGAGGTGGTGCTGGCCGGGGAGCGGCTGCTGGCGGTGAACGTCCGGCTGACCGACCAGGACGGCGGCCCGCCCGGCTGCGTCGCCACGCTGCGCGACTCCACCGAGCTGCTGGCGCTGTCCGGCCGGGCCGAGCGCGCGCAGCGGCGGCTGCGGCTGCTGTACGACGCCGGGGTGACGGTGGGCAGCACGCTGGACGTGACGCGGACGGCGGAGGAGCTGGCGCAGGTCGCGGTGCCGCGGTTCGCGGACTTCGTCACGGTGGACCTCGCGGAGCAGGTCCTGGCGGGCGAGGAGCCGCCGCCGGGCGTGGTGCTGGGACGGATGCGGCGGGCGGCGTACGCCGCGGTCCGGGACGACGCGCCGTTCTACCCGGTCGACACCGTGCTGGAGGTGGTGCCCTCGACCCCGCTGGCCGGGGCGCTGAACAGCGGGGAGCCGGGCCTGGAGCCTCGCCTGTCCGAGGCCTCGGAGTGGCGGGATCAGGATCCCGAGGGGGCGGCCCGGGCGCTGGCGTACGGGGTGCACTCGCTGGTGCGGGTGCCGCTGCGGGCGCGCGGGGTGCTGCTGGGGGTGGCCCGGTTCTGGCGGGCGCAGCGGGCGGAGCCGTTCGAGGTGGACGACCTGGCGCTGGCCGAGGAGCTGGTGGCGCACGCGGCGGTGTGCATCGACAACGCCCGCCGCTACACCCGCGAGCACGCGATGGCGGTGACGCTGCAGCACAGCCTGCTGCCGCGCAGCCTGCCCGCCCAGAACGCGCTGGAGGTGGCGCACCGCTACCTGCCGGCCCAGGCCGGGGTGGGCGGGGACTGGTTCGACGTGATCCCGCTGCCGGGCGCGCGGGTGGCGCTGGTGGTCGGGGACGTGGTCGGGCACGGGCTGCACGCGGCGGCGACGATGGGCCGGCTGCGCACCGCGATCCACAACTTCTCGACCCTGGACCTGCCGCCCGACGAGCTGCTGGGGCACCTGGACGACCTGGTGAACCGGATCGACCAGGACGAGGCGGCGGGCGGCGAGAGCGCCGGGCTGACCGGGGCGACCTGCCTGTACGCGATCTACGACCCGGTGTCGCGGCGCTGCACGCTGGCCACCGCCGGGCACCCGCCGCCGGCCGTGGTGGACCCGCAGGGCGGGGTGGTGTTCCCCGAGCTGCCGACCGGGCCGCCGCTGGGCCTGGCGGTGCTGCCGTTCGAGACCGCCGAGCTGGAGCTGGCGGAGGGCAGCCGGCTGGTGTTGTACACGGACGGGCTGGTGGAGGACCGCGACCGGGACATCGACGAGGGGCTGGAGCTGCTGCGCTCGGCGCTGGCCGGCCCGCCGCGCACGCCCGAGCAGACCTGTGCGGACGTGCTCGGGGCGATGCTGCCGGCGCACCCGCTGGACGACATCGCGCTGCTGGTGGCGCAGACCAGGGTGCTGTCGCCGGACCAGGTGGCGGAGTGGGACGTGCCGTCCGACCCGGCGGCGGTGGGTGCCGTCCGGGCGGACGTGGCGCGGCGGCTGGAGTCCTGGGGACTGGAGGAGGACGCGTTCGTCACCGAGCTGATCCTGAGCGAGCTGGTGACCAACGCGATCCGGTACGGCTCGGGGCCGATCCGGGTGCGGCTGCTGCGGGACCGCGCGCTGATCTGCGAGGTGTCGGACGGCAGCAGCACCTCGCCGCACCTGCGGTACGCGGCGACCGAGGACGAGGGCGGGCGCGGTCTGTTCCTGGTCGCGCAGTTCGCGGACCGCTGGGGGACGCGCTACACGGCGACCGGGAAGGTCATCTGGACGGAGCAGCCGCTGGAGTAGGAGGTCGGCCGGGCCGACTTCCCACTCCCCCGTGAGGGCCTAGCGCTGGAACGCGGCGGCCAGGACGTTGACGACGTCGCCGATGACGATGACCGCCGGGGGCTTGACGCCCTCCGCCTCGACCACCGCGGCGACGGTGCCCAGGGTGGCGTCCACCCGGCGCTGGGCGGCGGTGGTGCCCTCCTGGACGATCGCGACCGGGGTGTCCGCCGGGCGGCCGTGCTCGACCAGCCGGGCGGCGATCGCGCCGATCTTGTCCACGGCCATCAGCAGCACCAGGGTGCCGCTCATCTTCGCGGCGGCCTCCCAGTTGGTCAGCGAGCGCTCGTCGTCCGGGCCGACGTGGCCGGAGATCACGGTGAACTCGTGCGTCATGCCGCGGTGGGTGACCGGGACACCGGCCGAGGCGGGGACGCTGATCGAGCTGGAGATCCCGGGCACGACGGTGACCGGGAGGCCGGCCTCGGCGCAGGCCAGCAGTTCCTCGCCGCCGCGTCCGAAGACGTACGGGTCACCGCCCTTGAGCCGGACCACGAACTTGCCGGCCTTGGCGTGCTCGATCAGGGTGCGGTTGATCGCCTCCTGGGCCATGAACCGGCCGTACGGGATCTTGGAGGCGTCGATCACCTCGACGTGCTCGGGCAGCTCGGCGAGCAGCTCGCGCGGGGCGAGGCGGTCGGCGACCACCACGTCGGCGTCGGCGAGCAGGCGGCGGCCGCGCACCGTGATCAGGTCCGGGTCGCCGGGGCCCCCGCCGACCAGGGCGACGCCGGCGCCGTGCGAGCGGAACTGGCGGGCGGCCAGCGAGCCGTCCCGCAGGCCGTCCACGATGGCGTCGCGCAGGGCGGCGGAGTGGCGCGGGTCGCCGGTGAGGACGGCGACGGTGGCGCCCGCGTCGCGGCCGCTGGCCGGGGTCCAGGCGGTGGCGGCGGAGGCGTCGTCGCTGCGGGAGCAGAACACCCGGCCGCGCTCGGCCTCGGCGCTGACGGCCGCGTTGACGGCCGGGTCGTCGGTGGCAACCAGGACGTACCAGGCGTCGGCGAGGTCGCCGTCCTGGTACGGACGGGCGTGCCAGGTGAGCTCGCCGGCGTCGGCCATCGCCTGGACGGCCGGGGTGGTGTCCGGGGATATCAGGTGCAGGTCGGCCCCGGTGGCGATCAGGGCGGGCAGCCGCCGCTGGGCGACCTGGCCACCGCCGACCACGACGACGCGGCGGCCGGCCAGCAGCAGGCCGACCGGGTAGGGGGTGCGGCCCTCGGTGCTCGGGTGCGGGGTGGGCGCGGTCATCGGCGCTGCTCCTGATCGGGGGTGGGGTGAGGTGTGGGGACGGTACGGCGAGACACCGCTCCGCGGGCCGGCGCGCCCTCGGGCCGGTCCGCGGAGCGGTGACGAGGTGTGCGTCAGGCCTTCTCGGTGACCCCGGCGGAGTCGAAGGTGGCTACATCGTGCATCGCCCGGGCCGCGCTCTGCACCAGCGGCAGGGCCAGCAGGGCACCGGTGCCCTCGCCGAGCCGCAGGTCCAGGTCGATCAGCGGACGCAGGCCGAGCTTCGCCAGCGCGGCCTGGTGGCCGGGCTCGGCGGAGCGGTGGCCGGCGATGCAGGCGGCCAGTACCTCGGGGGCGATCGCCTTGGCGGCCAGTGCGGCCGAACCGGCGATGACACCGTCCAGCACGACCGGGGTGCGCAGCGAGGCGGCGCCCAGCAGGAAGCCGGCGATGGCGGCGTGCTCCAGGCCGCCTACGGCGGCGAGGACGCCGACCGGGTCGTTCGGGTCGGGCTGGTGCAGGGCCAGCGCGGCGCGGATGACCTCGATCTTGCGGGCGTGGGTCTCGTCGTCGATGCCGGTGCCGCGGCCGGTGACCTCGGCCGGGTCGAGGCCGGTGAACACCGAGATCAGGGCGGCCGAGGCGGTGGTGTTGGCGATGCCCATGTCGCCGGTGACCAGCGCCTTGTTGCCCGCCGCGACCAGGTCGCGGGCGGTCTCGATGCCGACCTCGACGGCCTTCAGCACCTCTTCCCGCGTCATGGCGGGGCCCTGGGTCATGTCGGCGGTGCCGGGGCGGACCTTGCGCGGCAGCAGACCGGTGGCGCGGCCCTGCTGGACGGCGTCCGGCAGCTCGGCGGCGACGCCGACGTCGACCACGCAGACCTCGGTGCCGATCTGCTTGGCGAAGGAGTTGATCACCGCTCCCCCGGCCAGGAAGTTGCCGACCATCTGGGCGGTCACCTCCTGCGGCCACGGGCTGACGCCCTGGGCGTGCACGCCGTGGTCAGCGGCGAAGATCGCCACGCAGGCGGGCTCCGGGATCGGCGGCGGGCACTTGCGGGACAGGCCGCACAGCTGGGCGGAGATGATCTCCAGCATGCCGAGCGAGCCGGCCGGCTTGGTCATCCGCTTCTGCCGGTCCCAGGCCTCGCCGAGCGCCTTGGCGTCCAGCGGGCGGATGCCGCGCAGGGTGTCGGCGAGCAGGCTCTGCGGCTCCTCGCCGGGCAGCGCGCGGTTGCCGTACTGCTCCTCGTGGACGACCCAGGACAGCGGGCGCTTCTTCGCCCAGCCCTGCTGCTCCAGCTCGGGCTCGTCCGGGAAGGAGTCGACGAAGCCGACGCACAGGTAGGCGACGACCTCCAGGTGCTCGGGCAGGCCGAGCTCGCGGACCAGCTCCTCGTCGTCGAAGAAGCTCACCCAGCCGACGCCCAGGCCCTCGGCGCGGGCGGCCAGCCAGAGGTTCTCGACCGCCAGGGCGGCCGAGTACGGGGCCATCTGCGGCTGGGTGTGCCGGCCGAGGGTGTGCCGGCCGCCGCGGGTGCGGTCGGCGGTCACCACAATGTTGACCGGGGTCTCGAGGATGGCCTCGATCTTGATTTCCTTGAACTGCTTGGCCCGGCCCTTGGGCAGCGAGTCCGCGTACGCCTCGCGCTGGCGCTCGGCCAGGGCGTGCATCCGCTTGCGGGTCTTGCCCGAGCGGATCACCACGAAGTCCCAGGGCTGCGAGTAGCCGACGCTGGGCGCGGTGTGGGCGGCCTCCAGGACCCGGATCAGCACCTCGTGCGGGATCGGGTCCGGGCGGAAGCCGTTGCGGATGTCGCGGCGCTCGCGGATCACCTGGTGGACGGCCTCGCGGCCGGCCTCGTCGTAGCCGGGGGCGGCGGGGCCGCGCGGCTCGGCGGGCTCCTCGGGCTGCGGCTCCTCGGCGGCGACGGCCTCGGGGGCCTCGGCGGCCTCCGGGGTTTCGGCGGCGGAGGCTTCGGGGGCCTGCTCCTGGGCCGGCTCGGCGGCCTCGACAGCGACCGGCTCCGCAGCGGCGGGCTGCTCGGCCTGCGGCTCCTCGGCGGCGGGGGCCTCGGGGGCCTGCTCCTGGGCCGGCTCCGCGGCTTCGGCAGCGGTCGGCTCCGCGGGCGCGGCGACGGCGTCGGCGGCGGGCTCGGCCGGGGCCTGGGGCTGCTCGGTGACCGGCTCGGCCTGCGCGGCCTCGGCGCCGTTCTCCGTAGCGTTCTCGGCGACGGCCTCGGCGGGCACGGACTCGGCGGCCTCGGCAGCGGGCTGCTGCTCGGCCTCCTGAGCGACGGCTTCGGCGGGCTGCGCCGCCTCGGTGACCGGCTCGGCGACGGCCTCGGCCGGAACCTCGGCCTGGGCCTGAGGCTGCTCGGCGACCGGCTCGGCGGGGGCCTCCGCGGGAGCCTCGGCCTGCGCGGTCTCGGCGGCGGGCTCGTTGACGGCCTGGCCGGACGGCATCTCACCGGTGCCCGCGGCGGTCTCGGCGACCGGCTCGGCGACGGCCTCGACGGGCACGGTCTCAGCAGGCACGGCCTCGGCGGGCACGGCGTCCTGGACGGCCTCGACGGCGGGAGCGGTCTGGGCGGCCTCGACGTGCGGCGCGTCGGCGGCCGCTATGGGCGCGGGCTGCTGCGGCGCCTCCCCGGCCACCGGGGCCTGCTCGGCCGCCTCGACCTTGGGCAGGCCGTGCGGGGTGGGCGCGGCGAGGAAGGCGGAGATCCGGCGCGGCTGACCGGCCGGGGCGGCCTCGGCCTGCTCGGCGGAGACAGCGCCGGCGTCGACGGCGGCAGCGTCGACGGCAGCGCCCTCGACAGCGACGGTCTCGACAGCGACCGACTCGACAGCGACCGACTCGACCGCAACGGGCGCGACAGGGGCCTCGGCCACCGTCTGGGCGGCCTCCGCCGGAACCGGCTCGGCCACGACGGCCTGCGGCGCGACGGCCACGGTCTCCGCCGGGGCCCCGGGCGCCGCCACGGCCTCGGCGGGCTCAGCGCCCTGGAAGCCCTGAGCGGCCTCCGGCATCTCGACGACCTCGACCACTTCGATCGCCCCGACCGTCTCGACGGCCAGCACGGCCTCGACCGGCTGCGAGGCCAGCGGCACCTGCACCACCTGCTGGACGTCCTGCGGCAGCGGCTGCTGACCCTCCGCCACCGGAGCGCCCGGAGCCATCGGAGCGCCCGGGACCAGCGGAACGACCGGCGGCACCGGCGCCGTCGGAACGCCCTGCGGCGCGGCGAGCGGAGCCTGGGCGGCGGCCTCGGCCACCGGCGGCATGCCGACCACCGGGATGCCGTGCGCGGGCGTGCCGACGACCGGGATGCCGTGGGCGGGCGTGCCGCCCTGCGACGGGCCGCGGTCGGCCAGCGAGCGGACCGGGACCTGGCCGGTCATCAGAGACGGGTCCGGGATCGGCGGGCCGGCGTGCAGCGGGCGGCGCGGCTGCTGAGCCTGCGTCATCGGCTGCTGCGCCTGCGGCTGCATCTGGACGGGCTGCTGCTGGGCGTGCTCGGCGCCGGGCACCGGCGGGTCCACCGGCGGCCAGGACGGCTCGACCGGCAGGCCGTCCTGCTGCGGCGCGAGCGGCATCTGCTCGGCCGGGGCGGCCGGCTCGCCCCAGGAGCCCTGCGGGCCGGGCATGAGCAGCACGTCGTCCTCGTCGTCCAGGCCGTCCGGTGTGTCGGGCTGGTCGAGGAAGTGGAAGGCCGGGCGCGGGGCGCTCTGGTCGACGGCCCAGCCCTCGCCGGGAACGGCGTAACCGGACTGGCCCTGCGGCGGGATGACGCCCGCGCCCGGCGGCATCCCGCCGGGCAGGCCGCCGATCGGGGCCGCCGGGTTCGGGATCATGCCGCCGTCGGTCGCGACGCCCTGCAGGGGTGCAACGCCCGCGACGCCCTCCGGTCCGCCGAGCGGGTCGGGCCCGGCGTGCAGGTGCTCCGGCAGTCCCTCGCCCGGGACGTGGCCGCCATCGGTCATTGTCAAAGCTCCTTCCAGGCCGCTGCCGCGCCCTTGGCGACACGATCACCGATCGCAGCGCCCATCCGCACGGGTCTGCACCGACCCGCCCCTCAACCACACGCGGCCGCCGCGCCGAAGCGCTGCGGCCCGAGTCCTTCCGGCGCGCTGCGGCACCCCGGCCCGGCGCACCGCCCACACGGGGCGGCACATCGTCTGAAACAACGACAACCCGGAGCAACCGGCACGACCGCACCGGACCCTACGGCATTCTCCAGGTCCGGCACGAGGTCCGTCGAATTGCCCACACTCCGAGCGGAAGCTGGTTGCATCACGTCAAAAAGGTGACAAACCGACCGAATCGGGTGGGTCGCGTACCGCCGCAGCCGCCCAGGACGTCACACTACCGGCCCGGCGCGGTCACCTCTCGAATCGGTGTCCGGATGCGACCTGGATCACCGTCCGGGCCACGCGCGCGCCACCGCCCGGGCCACCGGGCGCCCCCGGCGCACGCCCCAGGCCTTCACACGATCTGCTCACCCCAGAGCACCAGCGCGCCGGTTCCGCCGGCCCCCAGCTCCAGTGCACCGCCCTCCCCCGCGGACCGCAGCGGGGTGGACTGGAGCAGCGCGCCGTCCGCCCGGTAGCCGGCCTCGGCGATCGCCTGGCGGACCTCCTCCGCCTCGGCGAAGGTCCGGGGCAGCGCGACGAACCGCTCCGGCTTGCGGGCCAGCACGGCGCGCACCACGTCCGGCCCGCCGGACTCCACCACCGCCGCGTCCGGCTCCGGCAGGCCGCCCAGCACCTCGGGACCGCTCCCGTACACGGCCTCCACCTCGACGCCGTACCGGCGGGCGTTGACGGTCAGCCGGGCGCAGGCCGAGCGGGAGCCCTCGACCGCGACCACGGCAGCGCCGAACCGGGCCGCCTCCACCGCGAGGGCGCCGCTGCCCGCTCCGACCGACCAGACCAGGTCGCCCGGACGTGCACCCAGACGGGCCAGCACCAGGGCGCGGACGTGCGCGGGGAGCGTGTCCGACGCGCCCGTTTCACCACCCGTGCGCCCGGCACCCGCGTAGGCGTCCCCGGGGAGCGCCCAGCCGCGCTCCGCGCCGGGGTAGCCAACCGGGCGCCCGGCGAGCCAGCCGGCCGCCTGGTCCACCGCGGCGGCCTGGGCGGCGCCGCCGATCACCAGCACCACGTTCGGGTCGCGCCACACGTGGTCGGCGATCCGGTCGGAGGTGAGCACGGTGACGTCCTCCTCCGGGGTGCCGAGGGCCTCGCAGACCACGAAGGTCCGGTGCACCCCGCGCAGCATCAGGGCGAGTTCGGCGGGCCCGGCGCCCGGGGCGGTGAGCACCGCGACCTTGGGGTGGGCCCGGCAGATGTTGGCCGCGCGGCGCAGCCGGCCGCCGTGGGCGCTGACCACCTGGGAGTCCTCCCAGGGCATGCCGGCCCGGGCGAAGGCGGTGGCCACGGAGGAGACGGCGGGCAGGACTTCGAGTTCGAGGCCGTACTCGGGGCGGCGCAGGGTGCGCACCACGCCGAAGAAGCCCGGGTCGCCCTCGGCGACCACGACGGCGGCGCCGCGGTGTTCGGCGATCCGGCGGGCGGCCTGCCGGATGTCGCCGAGGGTGATCCGCTCGGCGGCGTCCGGCACCGGGAGGGCGCTCAGTTGGTAGGGGGCTCCGGCCACCAGGGTCGCTGCGGCGAGGGCCGCACCGGCGGCCTCGGTCAGCGGCGTGCCGTCCCACCCGATGACCGTGATCCGGTCAGCCATCTGCGGCCGTTCTCCCTCGACTCGGTGCGCCACTCGGTGCGCCGCTCGGTGTGTCGTCGTGCAGCGCGGTGCGGCGCCGGTCAGAGGCTACCGGGTGTGATCCCGCAGGGGCCGGACATCCCGTACACATGTCCGTGACGGGCGGGTGGCCGGCGGGGGTCCGGTCGGGCGCGTCCGGCACGCCCGGGTCAGTCGCGCAGCACGTAGCGGTGGTCGCCGTGCCAGCCGTCGCGGTGCAGTTCGGGCGACTCCAGGTCCTCCGGAAGCAGGCTCCACAGGATGAGGTCGCTGCGGCTCTCCTCGACGACCTCGCCGGACTCGCCGCGCACTATCCAGGCGCTGCGCAGCACGCCCTCGCTGATGGCACCGATCTTCCCGGCGACCTGCTGGGCGGCGGTGTTCCCGGCGGCGGTGCGCATCTCCAGCCGCAGGAAGCCACGGTCCTCGAACAGCCACTGGGCGACGCCGAGGACGGCCTCCGGCGCGTAACCCTCGCCGCGCGCCCAGGAGGCGGTGACGTAGGAGATCTCGGTGCTGCGCAGCCGCCAGTCGGTGTTGCGCAACTCGACCAGGCCGACCAGGCGCTGGGTCAGGTGCTCGGTGGCGGCGAAGACGATGCCGCGCCCGGCGGCCCGGTGGGCGGCGGCCAGGGTGCGGGCGAGTTCGGCCGCGTACGCCTCGGTGAAGGGGTGCGGGAGGTCGGTCCAGGCGAGGACGAGGTCGTCGGCCATCATCGTGGCGAGGCCCGGGGCGTCGTCCTCCGCAAGGGGACGCAGCAGCAGCCGTTCGGTGCTGATGGCGGTCTCGGGGAAGCTCGCTGCCATGCCGTCTCTCCTCGCCGGGTCGTGAACACAACACCGTACGCCTCCGTCGCACTCCGGGTATCACGCGGTGCGCCGCGCGCACGACGGTACGTCAGAACGCCTTTGCCCGGGGCGTCCCTGGTGCATACTGCCCGACCGGGCCCCCGCCGAGGTGCGGCGGGGGCCCGGTCGTCGCGGAGCTTCGCGTACGACGGATCAGAAGGCCGGGATGACCGAGCCCTGGAAGGTGTCGTTGATGTACTTCTTGACCTCGTCGGAGTGCAGCAGCTCGGCGAGCTTCTTGACCCGCGGGTCGTCCTCCTTGCCCTTCTTGACGGCGAGGATGTTGGCGTACGGGTTGCCCTCGGCCTTCTCCAGCACCAGCGCGTCGGTGGCCGGCTTCAGGCCGGAGTCGAGCGCGTAGTTGCCGTTGATGACGGCGGCGTCGAGGTCGGAGACCGAGCGGGGCAGCTGGGCGGCCTCCAGCTCCTTCCACTTCAGGTTCTTCGGGTTGCCGGTCACGTCCGCCGGGGTGGCGGTGGTGGTGACGCCCTCCTTGAGGGTGATCAGCTTGTTGTCGGCGAGCAGCTTGAGCGCGCGGCCCTCGTTGGTGGCGTCGTTGGGCAGGCCGATGGTGGCGCCGTCCGGCAGGTCGGTGATCGCCTTGACCTTCTTGGAGTAGAGGCCCAGCGGCTCCAGGTGCACGGTCTCGACCGACACGACGGTCGTGCCGTGCTTCTTGTTGAAGTCCTCCAGGTACGGGACGTGCTGGAAGTAGTTGGCGTCGGCCGAACCGTCCTGCACCGCCGTGTTGGGGGTCACGTAGTCGGTGACCTCCTTGATGTCGAGCTTGAGGCCCGCCTTGTCCGCGAGGTTGTCCTTGACGAACTTGAGGATCTGCCCGTGCGGGGTGGGGCTGGCGACGACCTTGAGCGGCGCGTTCGGGTCCGAGGAGGAGGAGCCCGAGCTGCCGCAGGCGGCGAGGGAGAGGGCGAGGCCGGCGGTGGCCAGGGCGCTGGTGAACTTCAGGGCGTTGCGCACGAAAAGTGCCTTTCTGCGTGATGCGGGGAGCCGCGTCCGGAGTCGGACGAGGGAGGTCTAGGAGGCGACGAGGTCCTCGTCGGGGGCCCTGCCGGGAGCCGTCGGGCCGGACGTGCCGCGGCCCAGCAGGCGGGTGCGGCCGCCGGTGCGGCCGCGGTGGGAGAGGCGGCGGACGGCGAAGTCGCCGATCAGCTGGACGGCGGTGACGATGATCACCAGCTCGGCGACGATGACCCACATGAACGCGGTCTCGAAGCGCTGGTAGCCGTAGTTGACGGCAAGGGTGCCGAGGCCGCCGCCGCCGACGGTGCCGGCCATCGCGGAGTAGCTGATCAGCGTGATGACGGTGGTGGTGACGGAGGCCACGATGCCGGGCAGCGCCTCGGGCAGCAGGGTCTTGCGGACGATCGTCCAGGTGCTGCCGCCCATCGACTGGACCGCCTCGACCAGGCCGCGGTCGACCTCGCGCAGGGAGGTCTCGACCAGGCGGGCGAAGAACGGGATGGCGCCGATGGTCAGCGGCACGGTCGCCGCCTGCCAGCCGATCGAGGTGCCGACCAGCCAGCGGGTGAAGGAGATCAGCGCGATCATCAGGATGATGAACGGCACCGAGCGGGCGATGTTCACCACGATGCCGATGGCCTTGTTGACCGCCCGGTTGGCGAGCAGTCCGCCCGTGTCGGTGAGCACCAGCAGGACACCCAGCGGCAGGCCGAGCAGCACGGTGAAGAACGCGGAGACGCCGACCATCTGGAAGGTCTCCTGCGTGGCCGGCCCCATCAGGGCCCACATCTGGTCCCAGGTCATGCCACCGCTCCGTTCGCCGCGCCGATCACGTCCACCTGCAGGCCCTGCTCGCGCAGGTAGCCGATCGGCACCACGTTGTCCTGGTGGCCGCCGGACAGCTCGACCCGCATCCGTCCGACCATCCGGCCGGCGATGGTCTCCACGGCGGCGCCGAGGATGTTGATGTCGATCTGGTAGGTGCGGGCCAGCTGGGAGACGAACGGCTGGGCCGAGGTGTCGCCCTGGAAGGTGATCTCCAGCACGGTGGAGCCGGGGTGTCCGGTGCCGAACTCGCTGAGCGGGAACAGCTCGCGGGCCAGTTCGGAGCCGGGCTCGGCCAGCAGGTCGGTGAGCTCGCCGGACTCGACCACCCGGCCGCCGCGCATCAGGGCGGCGGAGTCGCAGACGGACTTGATGACGTCCATCTCGTGGGTGATCAGCAGGACGGTGAGGCCGAGCTGCTGGTTGAGGTCGCGCAGCAGCTTGAGGATCGAGCGGGTGGTCTCCGGGTCGAGCGCCGAGGTGGCCTCGTCGGAGAGCAGCACCTTGGGGTCGCCGGCCAGGGCGCGGGCGATGCCCACGCGCTGCTTCTGGCCGCCGGAGAGCTGGTTGGGGTAGCTGCGGGCCTTGTCGCCGAGGCCGACCAGGTCGAGCAGCTCGGCGGCCTTGCGGCGGCGCTGGGTGCGGTCCAGGCCGATGATCTCCAGCGGGAGTTCGACGTTCTGCTGGACCGTCCGCGAGGACAGCAGGTTGAAGTGCTGGAAGACCATGCCGATCCGGCGACGCGCCTCGCGCAGCTCCCGTCCCGCGCGGTTCTCCCCGCCGGACAGCGCGGTGAGTTCGAGCCCGTCCACGGTGACGGTGCCGGAGGTCGGGCGCTCCAGCATGTTCACGCAGCGGATGAGGGTGGACTTGCCGGCACCGCTGGTGCCGACGACTCCGTAGACCTCGCCCGGGCGGACGTGCAGGTCGACACCGGCGAGGGCGGTCACCTCGCGGCCTCGGGAGCGGTAGACCTTCGTGAGGTCCGTGGTGGTGATCACAGCGACTTCCGTGGGTCGGGGGCGGGCGGCGTGGATCGACCGCCCGACCGGTGTGCGGTCGGCGGTGTCTTACGGCGCGTCGCCAGGGGGATCCGGACCGACCACCCCTTGATCGTGGCCGCCGGACGGCCGGGCCGCGCGACGGCGTGGCCCTTACGAGTCACCGGAGCCCGCGGGTGGGCGGGCACGGCAAAGGGAGGGGTTCCGGGAGGATGGGCGCGCTCGCACGGGCGGGAGCGGCGCCGGAGTCTCGCTTCGGGGCGCGAGGGGGAGGCACCCGAGGAGGGGTGCCGGGGGCGGTGGCCCTCAGCAGTGACACATTCGACGACACATGGCACGCTCACCTGCCGGCAGCGTGCCGGTGGGGGTCCAGTTCGTCGTCGCAGTCATGTGAGCCAGTAAAACAGATGGCTCCGGGTACGCCCAATTATTTCGCACAGCTGTCCGCAATGCGGACGAAGACCGCTGTGACCTGCGGAGATACGGCTCGGCGCCGCCGCCGGATCGTCCGGATGGTGGCGGCGCCGAGGGGCGGGTGCGGGGTGGCGGGCTCAGGCCGTCGCGGCGAGCGGCGTGCTGACGGGCTTCTCCAGGTGGACGAGGCTCAGCCGGCTGGTGACCTGCTCGACCCGGGTCTGCCGGTAACCCTGGCGGGCGTACAGGCGCAGGTTGCCGAGGCTGCGGTGACCGGTGAACAGGCTGTACGCGGACAATGCGGCGTTCTCGGCGAGGCGGCGCTCCAGTGCCTCCAGCAGGCGGCCGCCGAGGCCGTGGCGCTGCATCCGAGGGTGGACGACCAGACGCCCTATCCGGCCCACGCCGTCGGCACCGACGTGGCCGCGGACGGTGCCCACCACCTCGTCACCCAGCCGGGCGACCAGGAAGTGCTGCTCGGTCAGTTCGGCGCGCAGGCTCTCCAGACTCTGTGTCAGGGGCTCGATGGCCCAGTCGCCGTACAGCTCGGCCTCGGGCTGGTAGCCGAGGTACTGGAGCTTGAGGATCTGCTCCGCATCCTCGGCCTCCGCGGCCGAGATGATCACGCTCATGCCCATGTGGAGGGGCCTCCCCAGTCGTCGTGCCCGGCGCGCAGAGGGTGGCGCGCTCACGCTCAGTATCCGAGCGATCGCGCCACCGTCAAGAGCTGCGTTCGCCAGCGCTCTACCCGGGTGTCAGCTTCAATCAACCTTCGCGCGCCCGGACGTGGCGAGGGTCACGCCCGGGCGGGAGGGGGTGCTGGGGACGGAGGAGGGAGCGCGAGGCGCGGGGGCCACCCGGGCGGGGAAGGGTCACTGGGGCCCGCGGTCACCCCGCGCGTCTCACGGGTACCGCTCCGCGTGGAGCAGGGTGCGCAGGCAGGCGAGGCAGCGGGAGCGGGTGGGGCCGATGGAGCCGCGGGGCATGCCGAGGCGCTCGGAGAGCTCGCGGTAGGTCGGCGGCGGGTCCTCGGCGAGGGCGGCGATCAGTTGCGGGCAGCGGCCGGGCAGGGCGGCGACGGTCTCGCGGACCACGCGGCGGCGGCGTTCGGCGAGGTAGACGTCCTCGGCGGAGGGGACGACCGGAAGGGTGGTGCGCACACCGTGCATGACGCCCCGGGGCGGGGCCGGTTACGCCCGGGCCGAGGCGCGGACGCCGGAGGGGCGCGCCGGTCGGACCGCCGCGCCCCTCCCCTGCCCGACCTTCCGTCAGGCCTGGATCCACTCCTGCTGCCGTGCCAGGTCCGCCTTCACCTCGGCGAGCTGGACCGCGACCGCGGAGGGGGCGGTGCCGCCGCGCCCGCTGCGGGCGGCGATGGCGCCGTGCACGCTGAGCACCGAGCGGACCTCCGGCGTCAGGTGCTCGGAGATCGCCGCGAACTGCTCGTCCGTCAGGTCGGACAGCTCGATGCCCTCGGCCTCGCAGACCTTGACGCAGGCTCCGGCCACCTCGTGCGCGACCCGGAACGGCACGCCCTGCTTGACCAGCCACTCGGCGATGTCGGTGGCGAGCGAGAAGCCGGCCGGGGCGAGCTCCTCCAGCCGCTCCCGGTGCACGGTGAGGGTGGCCATCATCCCGGTGAACGCGGGCAGCAGCACCTCCAGCGTGTCGCAGGAGTCGAAGACCGGCTCCTTGTCCTCCTGGAGGTCCCGGTTGTAGGCCAGCGGCAGCGCCTTGAGGGTGGCCAGCAGGCCGGTCAGGTTGCCGATCAGGCGGCCGGACTTGCCGCGGGCGAGCTCGGCGATGTCCGGGTTCTTCTTCTGCGGCATGATCGAGGAGCCGGTGGAGAAGGCGTCGTGCAGGGTGATGAAGCCGAACTCCTTGGTGTTCCAGATGATCACCTCCTCCGCGATCCGGGAGAGGTTGATCCCGATCATCGCGGTCACGAAGGCGAACTCGGCGACGAAGTCGCGCGAGGCGGTGCCGTCGATGGAGTTGCCGACCGAGCCGCCCTCGAAGCCGAGGTCGGCGGCGACGGCCTGCGGGTCGAGGCCGAGCGAGGAGCCGGCCAGCGCCCCGGAGCCGTACGGCGAGACGGCGGTGCGGGCGTCCCACTGGCGCAGCCGCTCGGCGTCCCGGCCGAGGGCCTGCACGTGCGCGAGGACGTGGTGGGCGAAGAGCACCGGCTGGGCGTGCTGGAGGTGGGTGCGGCCCGGCATGGCGGTGTCCGGGTGTGCCTCGGCGAGGCCGACCAGGGCCTGCTGGAGGTCGAGGAGCAGGCCGCCGATGGTCTTCGCGTGGTCCCGCAGGTACATCCGGAACAGGGTGGCGATCTGGTCGTTGCGCGAGCGCCCGGCCCGGAGCTTGCCGCCGAGCTCGGCGCCGAGGCGCTCCAGCAGGCCGCGCTCCAGGGCGGTGTGGACGTCCTCGTCGGCGACGGTGCCGGTGAAGGTGCCCGCCTCGACGTCGGCGAGCAGCCGGTCGAGGCCGGCCAGCATGCCGGCCAGCTCCTCGTCGGAGAGCAGGCCCGCCTTGTGCAGGACCCGGGCGTGGGCCTTGGAGCCGGCGATGTCGTACGGCGCGAGGCGCCAGTCGAAGTGGACCGAGGCGGAGAGCTTGGCCAGCGCCTCGGACGGGCCGTCGGCGAAGCGCGCGCCCCAGAGGCGGACGTCGGAGGACTGCTGGGCGGTCATCGCGTGGCTCCTTCTCACACATGTGCAGCGGATGGCATAAGTATGCACGATGGCGTATGAAACGCGAAACCCCGGCCGAGTGGGATCCGTCGGCCGGGGGTTGCGGGTGTGCGGCGCTACTGCGCCTTCGCCTGGGCGAGTTGCATGAGGTGGTCGGCGAGAGCCTGGCCACCCGCCGGGTCGCGGCTGATCAGCAGGACGGTGTCGTCCCCGGCGATGGTGCCGATGATCTCGAACACCTCCGCCTGGTCGATCGCCGAGGCCAGGAACTGGGCGGCGCCCGGCGGGGTGCGCAGCACGACCAGGTTGCCGGAGGCCGTCGCGGAGACCATCAGCTCGCCGGCCAGCCTGGCCATCCGGCCCTCGCTGGCCGACTCCCCCATCGGCGCGCGCGGGGTGCGGTCGCCGCCCTCGGCCGGGACGGCGTAGATCAGCGCGCCGTCCCGGTTGCGGATCTTGACCGCGCCCAGCTCGTCCAGGTCCCGGGAGAGCGTGGCCTGGGTGACCACGAGTCCGTCGTCGGCGAGCAGCTTGGCGAGCTGGCTCTGCGAACGCACGGGCTGGCGGGTGAGCAGGTCCACGATCCGCCGGTGGCGCGCGGTGCGGGTCTGCGGGACCTGCGGCGTCGGGCCTGCGGCGGACGGGCCGGAGTGGGAAGCGGTCATGTGATTATTCTCCCGGACGGCGGTCAGCTCGCATCGGCCGGGGCGCTCTCGCGCACCGCCCGGAGGATGCCCGGCAGGGCTGCGAGGAAGGCGTCCGCCTCCTGTTCGGTCAGGACGAGCGGCGGGGCGAGCCGGACGGCGTCCGGAACGGCCGCGTTGACCAGGAAGCCGGCCTCCTGCGCGGCGGCCTGGACCTTGCCCGAGACCGGCTCGGTGAGCACGATGCCGAGCAGCAGTCCCGCCCCGCGCACGTGCGAGACCAGCGGGTCGCCGATCGCCTCGACGCCGTGCCGCAGCCGCTCGCCCAGCTTGCGGACGTGCTCCAGCAGGCCCTCGGACTCGATGGTGTCCAGCACCGCGAGCCCGGCCGCGGCAGCCACCGGGTTGCCGCCGAAGGTGGTGCCGTGCTGGCCCGGGGTGAGCAGTTCGGCGGCCGGTCCGAAGGCGAGGACGGCGCCCATCGGCAGTCCGCCGCCGAGTGCCTTGGCCAGCGTGACGACGTCCGGCTCGATGCCCTCGAAGGCCTGGTGCGCGTACCAGTGGCCGGTGCGGCCGACACCGGTCTGGATCTCGTCCAGGACGAGCAGGGTTCCGGTGGCCCTGGTGATCTCGCGAGCCGCCTTGAGGTAGCCGTCCGGCAGCGGGATCGCGCCGTTCTCGCCCTGGATCGGCTCCAGGAAGACGGCTGCGGTCTCGGTGGTGACGGCCGCGCGCAGCGCCTCGACGTCGCCGAAGGGGACGTGCGTGACGTCGCCGGGCAGCGGGCGGAACGGGTCCTGCTTGGCGGGCTGGCCGGTGAGCGCGAGGGCGCCCATGGTCCGGCCGTGGAAGGCGCCCTGGAGGGCGACGAGGTGGGTGCGGCCGGTCCGTCGGCTGATCTTGAAGGCGGCCTCGTTGGCCTCGGCGCCGGAGTTGCAGAAGAACACCCGCCCGCCGGCCCGGCCGTCCAGCTGCAGCAGCCGCTCGGCGAGGGCGATGGTGGGCTCGGCCATGAAGAGGTTGGAGACGTGGCCGAGGGTGGCGATCTGCCGGGAGACCGCCTCGACGACGGCAGGGTGGGCGGTGCCGAGCGCGTTGACGGCGATGCCGCCGAGCAGGTCGGTGTACTCCTTGCCGTCGGCGTCCCACAGTTTGCTGCCCCCACCGCGCACCAGCGGGATGCGGGGGGTGCCGTAGTTGTCGGTGAAGCTGTGCTGCCACCGCTCGGTGAGCTGCTCGTTGTGCGTCATGCCAGTCCCCCGGTCACGGTCGGCTCGTCGTCGGGCACGACCATCGTGCCGATGCCCTCGTCGGTGAAGATCTCCAGCAGCAGGCTGTGCGGCACCCGGCCGTCCAGGACGCGGGCGGTGCCCACGCCGGAGCGGACGGCGCGCAGGCAGCCCTCCATCTTGGGGAGCATGCCGGTGGCCAGGCCGGGCAGCAGCTCCTCCAGCTCGCTCGCGTTGAGCTGGCTGATCACGTCGTCGGAGTTCGGCCAGTCCTTGTAGAGGCCCTCGACGTCGGTGAGGACGACCAGCATCTCGGCGCCGAGCGCGACCGCGAGGGCCGCGGCGGCGGTGTCGGCGTTGATGTTGTAGACGTGGTTGTCGGCGCCGCGCGCGATCGAGGAGATGACCGGGATCCGCCCGTCCGCGATCAGCGCCTTCACCGCGCCGGCCTCGATGTTGACGATGTCGCCGACCAGGCCGATGTCCACCTGCTCGCCGTCCACGACCGCGTAGCGCTTGACCGCCGTCATGGTGTGCGCGTCCTCGCCGGTCATGCCGACGGCGAAGGGGCCGTGTCCGTTGAGCAGGCCGACGAGTTCGCGCTGCACCTGCCCGGCCAGCACCATCCGGACCACGTCCATGGTCTCGGGCGTGGTGACCCGCAGGCCGTTGGTGAAGCTGGACTCCAGGCCGAGCTTGTCCAGTTGGGCGCTGATCTGCGGGCCGCCGCCGTGCACCACGACGGGGTGCAGTCCGGCGTACCGGAGGAAGACGACGTCCTGGGCGAACGCCGCCTTGAGCTCGTCGTCCACCATGGCGTTGCCGCCGAACTTGATCACGACGGTCTTGCCGTGGAAGCGCTCCAGCCACGGCAGCGCCTCGATCAGCGTCATGGCCTTGGGCAACGCGGTGTTGTTGCGGGCCTGTTCGCCCTTGGGTGCGATCTGCACGGGTATCCCTCGTCGATGGGGGTCCCCGGCCGGAGGCTGGGGGAGGATGTCGCGGTCAGGATGGCGCGGACGAAGTGACGTGGATCAGGTCGAGTAGGCGCTGTTCTCGTGAACGTAGTCGGCGGTCAGGTCGTTGGTCCACAGCGATGCGCTCGCCGTACCGGCGTTGAGGTTCGCGGTGATGACGACCTCGCGGCCCTTCATGTCCACCAGGTCGCGGTCCTCGCCCACGCCACCGTCCTTGCAGACCCAGACGCCGTTCATGGCGACGTCCAGCCGGTTCGGGTCGAAGGCGGCGGAGGTGGTGCCGATCGCGGCCAACACCCGGCCCCAGTTGGGGTCCTCGCCGTGGATGGCGCACTTGAGCAGGTTGTTGCGGCTGATCGTCCGGGCGACCTCGACCGCCTCGTCCTCGGTCGCTGCGCCGTCGACGTCGATCCGGATGTCCTTGCTCGCGCCCTCGGCGTCGCCGATCAGCTGGCGTGCCAGGTCGGCGCTGACGGTACGGACGGCCTCGGCGAACTCGGCCTGGTCCGGGGTGATGCCGGTGGCGCCGGAGGCGAGCAGCAGCACGGTGTCGTTGGTCGACATGCAGCCGTCGGAGTCAATCCGGTCGAAGGTGGTGCGGGTGGCGCCGCGCAGGGCGGCGTCCAGGGCGGGGCTGTCGACGGCGGCGTCGGTGGTGAGCACCACCAGCATGGTGGCGAGGCTCGGGGCGAGCATGCCCGCGCCCTTGGCCATGCCGCCGACCGTCCAGCCGGCCGGGCTGGTGACCTGGGCGGTCTTGTGCACGGTGTCGGTGGTCTTGATGGCGATCGCGGCGGCCTCGCCGCCGGTCTCGCTGAGCTCGCCCGCGGCCAGGGTGACACCGGGCAGCAGGATGTCCATCGGCAGCCGGACGCCGATCAGACCGGTGGAGGCGACGGCGACCTCACCCGCGTTGAGCTCCAGCTCCGCGGCGACCTTCTCCGCGGTGGCGTGGGTGTCCTGGAAGCCCAGCGGGCCGGTGCAGGCGTTGGCACCACCGGAGTTGAGGACGACGGCGGAGACCCGCCCGCCCTTGAGGACCTGCTCGGACCAGAGCACCGGCGCGGCCTTGACCCGGTTCGCGGTGAAGACGCCGGCCGCGGCGAGCGACGGACCGTCGTTGACCACCAGGGCGAGGTCCGGGGTGCCGGAGGCCTTGATGCCGGCCGTCACGCCGGCGGCGCGGAAGCCCTTGGCCGCCGTCACGCCCACGTTGGTGCCACTGGTCGCGGTGTTGTCACCGGCCGCGGTGTTGTCACTGGTCACGGTGCGACTCCGTTCACGGGAAGGCCCAGCTCCTCGGGCAGGCCGAGGGCGATGTTCATGCTCTGCACCGCGCCGCCCGCGGTGCCCTTGACCAGGTTGTCGATCGCGCTGATCGCGATGATCCGCCCGGCGGTGGTGTCCAGGGCGACCTGGACCAGAGCGGTGTTGGCGCCGTAGACGCTGCTGGTCTGCGGCCACTGCCCCTCGGGCAGCAGGTGGACGAAGGCCTCGCCCGCGAACGCCTCGGCGTAGGCGGCGCGCAGGCTCTCGGCGGTCACGCCGGGCTTGGCCTTGGCCGAGCAGGTGGCGAGGATGCCGCGCGGCATCGGGACGAGGGTGGGGGTGAAGGAGACGGTGACCGGCTCACCGGCGAGCGGGGTGAGGTTCTGCGACATCTCGGGGGTGTGCCGGTGGACGCCGCCGACGCCGTACGGGCTGACGCTGCCCATCACCTCGCTGCCCAGCAGGTGCGGCTTGGCGGCCTTGCCGGCCCCGGAGGTGCCGGAGGCGGCGACCACCACGGCCTCCGGCTCAGCGAGCCCGGCCGCGTACGCGGGGAACAGCGCCAGCGAGACGGCCGTCGGGTAGCAGCCGGGTACGGCGATCCGGTTGCTTCCCTTCAACGCGGCGCGGTGGCCGGGGAGTTCGGGCAGGCCGTAGGGCCAGGTGCCGGCGTGCGCGGAGCCGTAGAACTGCTCCCAGTCGGCGGCGGCCTTGAGCCGGAAGTCGGCGCCGCAGTCGACCACCAGGACGTTCTGGCCGAGGGCCTCGGCGACGGCGGCGGACTGGCCGTGCGGCAGCGCCAGGAACACCACGTCGTGGTCGGCCAGCACCTCGGGGGTGGTGGGCTCGAGGACGCGGTCGGCGAGCGGGATCAGGTGCGGCTGCAGTGCGCCCAGCCTGGTGCCCGCGTTCGAGCCGCCGGTCAGCGCCCCGATCTCCACCTCCGGGTGGCCGAGCAGCAGGCGCAGCACCTCACCGCCCGCGTACCCGCTCGCGCCGGCGACGGCGACTCGCAATGCCATGGCGTTCCTCCTTAGTCTTGGCATGAATATACGCGTGGAGGAAAATCCATGCAAGGAGTATGTGTCGGAGCACCGCCGGGACCGCGATTCGGCGGCCGGCGGGCTTCCTGACGGCTTGCGGACGGCCTGCGGACGGCTGCGGTCAGCGCTTGACGGCGCGCAGCACCACGAACTTGGGATTGCCCGCCACGAGTCGGCAGTTGCCGAAGAGCCGGCGCAGCTTGACGTGGTAGCCGAGGTGGCGGTTGCCGACCACCCAGAGCTCACCGCCGGGCCGCAGCGCCCGCTTGGAGCCGGTGAACATCCGCCACGCGGTGGCGTCGGTGGTGGCCTGGTGGGAGTGGAACGGCGGGTTGTTGAGCACCAGGTCCACCGAGCCGGGGGCGATCGCGTCGGTCGCGAGCGCGTCGGCGGTCAGGAACTCGGCCGGGGCGTCCGGGCCCAGGTTGGTGCGGAAGGTCTCCTCGGCGGAGGCCACCGCCTGGTGCGACTCGTCCACGAAGACCAGCTGGGCGCCGGGCCCGGCCAGCGCGGCCGCCGTACCGACCACGCCGTTGCCGCAGCCGAGGTCCACCACCCGGGCGCCCGGGGCGGGGACGGGCAGGTGGGCGAGGAAGAAGCGGGTGCCGATGTCGAGCCGCTCGGCGCAGAAGGTGCCGGCGTGGTTGACCACCGTCCGGCCGGCCGCGGGGCCGATGTCCGACGGCAGCGCGTAGCGGTGCGGCCACGGGTTGGGGCCCGGGTCGAGCGCCGGCTCGGGGGTGCAGAAGATCAGCCGGGCCTTGCGAACGGCGAGCGAGGTGCGGGTCGGGCCGAGGATCCGCTCGAAGAGCTGGAGGGTGGAGGTGTGGATCTCGGTGACCATGCCGGCGCCGACCACCACGGTGCCGGGGTGGATCGCGGGGGCGAGCCGGTGCAGCTGGTCCTCCAGCAGGGCCAGGCTCTTGGGGACGCGCACCAGCAGCACGTCGATCCGCTCCGGCGGGGTGTCCCGGGTGGTGAGCAGCCGCTGCTCCTCGACGGCGGCGCCGGCCCGGGCCAGGTTCGCCAGGGTGGCCTGCCGGCCGAGGTGGGAGTCGGAGATCTGGACCGGCCGGTGCTCGGCGAGCGCGGTGGTCAGCGCGCCCCAGCGGTCGCCGAGGACGGCGATCCGGCGCCCGGCCAGCTCGGTCGCGGCGCCGGCCGCACTGTCCGCCTCGCCCGCGAGGTGGCGCAGCAGGTACTCGTCGGCGGCGTCCCAGGCCCGCAGCCGCTCGCGCGGGTCCTCGGGGAAGCGGGTGAGGTCGAGGGCGCCCCACGGGGTGGCCAGCGGAGTGGTCGGCGGGATCGCGGCGGGCGTGGTCTGCGGATTCATCGTGTTCTCAGGCTATCGGACGGGCACCGGGGAACAGTTTTGGAGGAAGGCCGCCGGACGGATACTGGAAGAGCCCGACCGAGAGGGGTGAGGGCGATGGACTGGAAGCTCGAAGTCGTCGTGGTCCCGGTGTCCGACGTGGACCGCGCGAAGCTCTTCTACGAGGAGCAGGTCGGCTTCACGGTCGACCACGACACCCGCATGCGGGACGGGGTCCGGGTGGTCCAGCTGACACCCCCGGGCTCGCCCTGCTCGATCGTGGTGGGCAAGGGGGTGATCGACTCGCCGCCCGGGTCGGTCAAGGGCCTCCAGCTGGTGGTCGGCGACATCGAGAAGGCGCACGCCGAACTGGTCGCGCGGGGCGTGCAGGTCAGCCCGGTCCAGCACTTCGTGGCGGGCTCCCGGGTGGACGGGCACGGCGAGGCGTGGAACAACTTCGTGTTCTTCAACGACCCGGACGGCAACGGCTGGGCGGTCCAGGAGTCGCCGTCCGCGGCGTAGGGCCGGTCTTCGAGCCGTTTGGGTAGGCTCCGAGGATGGCTGAACACGAGGGAAGCGTGCGGGTGGACAGCTGGATCTGGTCGGTCCGGCTGGTCAAGACGCGGGCGCTGGCCGCGGCCGCGTGCCGGGCCGGGCACGTCCGGGTGAACGGCGAGCGGGCCAAGCCGGCCCAGGCGCTGAAGCCCGGGGACGAGGTCCGGCTGCGCGAGGAGAACCACGAGCGGGTCGTGGTGGTGCAGAAGCTGATCCGCAAGCGGGTCGGTGCCGCCGTCGCGCAGGAGTGCCTGGTCGACAACAGCCCGCCGCGGCCGCCGCGCGAGTTCGTCGCGGCGGCCGGGCAGCGGGACCGCGGGACCGGGCGCCCCACCAAGCGGGAGCGCCGCGAGTTCGACCAGCTGCGCGGGCACTGACGGCCCCGCGGCGCCCCGGGGCAGGGCCTACGCGGCCGTGGCGGACGTGTCGGTGAGCACCCTGGCGAGGAAGGCGTCCAGGTTGCCCACCGTCCGGGCGATCTGCTCCTCCAGCGGCAGCGACTCGTCGGGCCGGGTGACCAGGGCGGACTTCTTCAGCCCGCGCACGTAGAGCGAGCAGGCGAGGTCGGCGCAGATGTACGTCCCGACCGTGTTGCCCTCGCGCCCGGCCGCGCCCGCCCGGCGGCCGGCGAGCAGCGCGACGCCGGTGCCGGCGTGCGCGGTGATGCACAGCGAGCAGACGTTCGTCCTGGTCAGGCTGCGCCGGACCGACGGCACCCGCAGTGTCACGCCGACCGGCTCGCCGCGGTACGGGGCCACCAGGTACGCCCGGTCGGGCGCGCCCTGGTCCCGCCAGCCGAGGAAGTCCAGGTTCTCCCAGGGCAGTTCGGCCAGACCCCGGGGCAGGTTGAGTCGACGGGCCTCGCCCTTGGAGCAGTTGACGAAGGACGCGCGGATCTCGGTCTCACTCAGGGGTTCCATGCCGCGGAAGCTAGCACCGCCCCGCACGTCCTGTCGCGTCAATTTCTCCCGGTTCGTACCGGGTGCTCGGCCTGGAGGGCGAGCCGCCGCGGGGCGTCCTCGCCGATCCGGGTGAGCAGGTCGTCCAGGGCGGGGAAGACCGCCCAGCGCTCCCGGCCGGTGGCGGCGGCGAGCCGGTCCACCACCCGGTCCTCCAGGTCCGGGACGCGCTTGTTCTTCCAGGCCTTGTCGGCCAGGCTGACCAGCAACTCCTCGACGCTGGTGCCGGGTTGCCGCCAGCTCGCGTGGCTGCGGGCGAAGCGGGCGAGCCGCTCCGGGACGCCGCGGGCCAGCAGCAGCGCGTGGCCGGCCGCCTCGTGCGCGGAGCCGGGCGCCGAGAGCTCCTCGGGATGGAGGGTCTTGCCGATGTCGTGGGTGGCGGCGCCGTACCGGACGGCCTCGCGGTCGAACTCCAGGCCCTCGCGGGCGCAGAAGTCGGTGATCTCCTCGGCGACCTCGTGCACCAGCGCGAGGTGGGCGACCAGCCTGGGCGGGGCGTCGACGGCCCGCAGGAGCTCGGTGACGTCGGGGGGCAGCGGCGGCAGGGTCGTGGTCACGCTGCAGGCTAGCCGGGCCGGTGAGGGGTTGTCAGTGGCAGGTGCGAGGATGCGGTGGCCCGGCCCGGCGCAGGAGGGAGGCGCCGGGCCGGGATGAACACGCGCGCTGGGGCGCGTCGGACACGTCCTACGGCTTGAAGGCGACGCCCGCGTAGGCGGAGACGTCCTGCCAGCCCTCGGGCAGTTCGGTGGTGGGGACGTGGCCGGCGGTGGGGCGCCAGAGCGGCAGCTGGACGAGCCCGGGGCCGACGAACTCGAAGTCGCCGAAGAAGGGTTCGACGCCGGCCCGGGGGCGCAGGACCAGCGGGGCGCTGGCGCTCTTGTAGATGCGGGTGCCCTCGGCGGCGCTCTCCCGGGAGGCGAAGTCGGGGCTGCCGTGCGACAGGATCAGCGCGCTGCCGGGGGCGAGCGCGTCGCGCAGGGTGCGGACGATCTGCTGCGCGCCGTCCTCGTCCCGGATGAAGTGCAGGACGGCGACCAGCATCAGCGCGACCGGCTGGGAGAGGTCGACGGCGGCGGCCAGTGCGGGGTGGGCGAGGATCGCGGCCGGGTCCCGCAGGTCCGCCTCGATCACCGAGGTGTGCCCGGCGCGGTGGCTCGCCAGCAGGGCGCGGGCGTGGGTGGCGACGATCGGGTCGTTGTCCAGGTACACCACGCGGGCGTCCGGGGCGACCCGCTGGGCGACCTCGCTGGTGGAGCCGACGGCCGGGATGCCGGTGCCGATGTCGACGAACTGGCGGATGCCCCGGCCGGCCACGTACTCCACGGCGCGGCCGAGGAACTGCCGGTTGGTACGGGCCAGGAGCGGCAGCGCGGGGTAGGCGGCGATCGCGGCCTGCGCGGCCTTGCGGTCGGCCTCGAAGTTGTCCTTGCCGCCCAGGTAGTAGTCGTACATCCGGGCCGTGTGCGGGATGCCGGTGTCCAGTTCGCTCGGCGGCTGCCAGTCGTCCGCCTTGGCCCAGTGCCAGTCGGTGCCGGTCGGCTCGCCTATCGCCGCGGTGTCCTCGTGCATCCTGTCCGCCCCCAATGCGCAATGCCGGAAGTGTGGCTACCGCCTGTCAAGACGCGGTGCGCGGTGATCGTATCCAACGACTCACCGTGGAAACAGCGGGAGTTCAGGTTTACGCAACACCCGTAGATAGGATGTGTGCACGTCAACGACCTGCAGACCGGTCATACCGGATCGCCCGCCACGGCCGCCCTCTCTATGCTGGCTGCCGATGACTGCCGACCGCCGCACCGTACTGCGCACCGCCGCCCAGCTGGCCGCCCTCACCGCCGCCGGCGGCCTCCTCACCGCCTGCGGCACCGGCGCGCACCGCCGGGCCGACCCCGGGGCGCTGGCCGCGCACCCCGGCACCGTCGACCCGCAGCACACCACCGACCCGGCCTGGAATGGCGGCGAGGGCCCGGCCTCCCCCGCCCCGACCGCACCGGCGGAGCCGCAGCCCACCGCCGAGCCCGCCGCGGCCACCGCCCAGGCCTCCGCCCCGCCGACCCCGCCCGCGCTGCCGCCGCTCGCGCCCGGCACCCCGGTGGAGGTCGTGTACGGGGCGCGGACCGGCAAGAACGTGGCGCTCACCTTCCACGGGAGCGGCGACCCGAAGCTGGCCACCGCACTGCTGGAGATCGCCGAGCAGCGCGGCGCCAAGCTGACCGTGATGGCCGTCGGCAGCTGGCTCGACCAGCAGCCGCAGATGGCCCGGCGGATCCTGGACGGCGGCCACGAGTTGGGCAACCACACCCAGAACCACCTCAACATCTCCGCCATGACCCCGGACCAGGCGCGCGCCGAGATCGCCCAGTGCGCCGAGCGGCTGCAGCGGCTCACCGGCTCGATCGGCCGCTGGTTCCGCCCGTCCGCCGCGCAGTACGCCACCCCGATGGTGCGCGAGCAGGCCAGGGCCGTCGGCTACGAGCACGTGCTGTCCTTCGACGTCGACCCGCGCGACTACGCCGACCCGTCGGCCGCCGAACTGCAGCGCCGGGTGCTGAACTCGGTGCGCGGCGGCTCGGTGGTGGCCCTGCACATGGGCCACCAGTGCACGGTGGACGCGCTGCCGGCCATCCTGGACGGGCTCGCCAAGGCCGGGCTCAAGCCGGTGACCGCCAGCCAGCTCTGCGCGTAGTCGGCTCAGCGCGTAGGGCTCTGCGCGTAGCCGGCTCTGCGCGTAGGGCTCTGCGCGTAGCCGGCTCCGCTCCCGGGGCGCATCCGGTCAGACCATCGGATCGTCGTCCTTGTACGGGCGCAGCCGCAGCGTGCGGGCGTCCGAGGCGCGGATCGCGTCGGCCCGGTCGACCAGCTCCTCCAGGTCGTCCCGCCCGGCGTGGATGAACCGCCCGTGCAGCCCGTCGAAGCGGCCGCGGGCGGCGTCCACGGTGACCGCGACCATGTACGGGATGGAGCCCCAGGCCTTCATGTCCCGGAACATCGGCATCCCGGCGGTCATGTCGGTGGCCACCGCACCCGGGCTGATGTCGAGGACGACGACGTCGTGCCGGGCGAGCGAGTCCGCCATGTTGTCGGAGAGCTGGAGCAGCGCGCCCTTGGAGGTGGCGTACGCGGTGTAGTTGCCGTCCGGGCGCAGCGCGAAGCCGGAGTTGAGGTTGACCACCCGGCCGCGCCGCCGGGCGACCATGCCGGGCAGCACGCAGCGCAGCAGGTTGTAGGGGCCGCGCAGATTGGTCTCGATCACCTGCCACCACTGGTTGGCGTCGGTCTCCCAGATCGGCACCTCGGCGCGGTCGACCAGGCCGGCGTTGTTGACCAGCAGGTCGATCGGGCCGAGGTCGCGCTCGACGACCCGGACGGCCTCGCGCACCGCGCCGGGGCGGGTGACGTCGGCGGCGACGGCGACGCCCCGGGAGCCGTGTCTGACGCACTCCTTGAGGGTGTCGGTCAGCGTCTCGTGGGTGCGTCCGACCAGGCCGACGGCCATCCCCTCGGCGGCCAGGCCGATGGCGATCTCCCGGCCGATGCCCCGGCCGGCGCCGGTGATCAGGGCGACCTGTCCTACGAGCGATCCCGTCGACACCGCGCGTGCTCCCTTCCCGTCCCCGGGCGGCCTGCCGGTCGGCCGGCTCCCGCCTGCGGCATTCTGTCGGCCGCCGGGCGGGGCCGGCCCCGGGCACACGGGCCGGCGGCACCACCTCACCCGTTCGGGGGACACATCCGCGGTGGCACTCCTCCGGGGAGGGGGTGACCTACTGGCCGGTACGGAGTAGTAACGTCGTCGGGGCGGTGACCGGTGCACCCACTCCGGTACACCGACCCGCTGACCAGCAGCTCGCTGGGCCACCAGTCGCTGGGCGACCCCCAGCACCACCGAAGGGCAACTGAGTGAGTGACATCGCGCGCGTCGGAGTAGTCGGCTGCGGTCTGATGGGGTCGGGCATCGCCGAGGTCTTCGCCCGGGCCGGGCTGGACGTCCTGGTGTCGGAGGCCAGCGGCGAGGCGCTGGAGCTCGGCCGCACCCGCCTGACCAACTCCCTGGACACGGCCGTCAAGCGCGGCAAGCTGACCCCCGAGCAGCGGGACGAGGCGCTGGCCCGGCTGTCCTTCACCGTCGACCTGTCCGACTTCGCCGACCGCGACCTCGTGGTCGAGGCCGTCGCCGAGCGCGAGGACATCAAGGTCAAGATCTTCGAGACGCTGGACCGGGTGATCGAGCGCCGCGACGCGATCCTCGCCTCCAACACCTCCTCGATCCCGATCGTGAAGCTGGCCGCCGCCACCTCCCGCCCGGAGCAGGTCATCGGCCTGCATTTCTTCAACCCGGCGCCGGTGCAGAAGCTGGTCGAGGTCATCCCGACCCTGACCACCTCGGCGACCACCACCGAGCGGGTCGAGGCGTTCGCCTCCGAGGCGCTCGCCAAGGAGCCGATCCGCGCCCGCGACCGGGCCGGCTTCGTGGTCAACGCGCTGCTGGTGCCGTACCTGCTGTCCGCGGTGCGGATGTTCGAGTCGGGCGTGGCCACCGCCTCCGACATCGACAAGGGCATGGAGGCCGGCTGCGCCCACCCGATGGGCCCGCTGCGGCTGTGCGACCTGATCGGCCTGGACACCATCGTCTCGATCGCCGAGTCGATGTACGACGAGTACAAGGAGCCGCTGTACGCCGCTCCCCCGCTGCTCTCCCGGATGGTCGACGCGGGCCTGCTGGGCCGCAAGTCCGGTCGCGGTTTCTACGACTACACCGCGACCGCCTGACCCGCGAAGGACACCTCCACGGAAAGGCGGCTCCGGCCGGCACGGAACGGCCCGGCCGGGACAGCGGTGTCCCGACCGGGCCGCCTGACTCCGCTTCAGGAGAGCGCCGCGGAGACTCGCGCTACTTGACGCCAGCCGCCGCGCAGGCGTCCGCGTACTGCGGGGTGCAGATGTCGGCGGCCTTGTAGAGGCCGCCGCCGACCACCGTGACCTGCACCTTCGCCTTGGTCACCACGATCGGGGTGAGCAGCAGGGACGGGATGTGCAGCCCGCCGCTGTCGGTGACCGAGGTCGCCGTCGCGCCGATGTCCAGGCCCTCGACCAGCTGGACGGCGATGCTGCCGGCCGCGTCCGCCTCGGGCTTGTACGGCTTGTAGATGGTGTAGGTCTGCTCGCCGGTGAGCACCCGGCGCACCGCGTCCATGGACGCGTCCTGGCCGCCCACGGGCACGTTCTTGATGCCCGCCGCCTTCAGGGAGTCGATGACGGCCGCGGCCATGCCGTCGTTGGCCGCGTAGACGGCCTGGATGCCGTCCTTGCCCAGGCTCTGGATGGCCTCGTTCATCTTCGCCGTGGCCACCTCCGGCTTCCACTCGCCGGACTGCTCGTAGGCGATCTTCTTGACCCTGCCGTCCAGCGCGCGGTGCGCGCCCGCCTTGAACTGCGCCGCGTTGGGGTCGGACTCGGCGCCATTGATCATCACGACATTGGCCGAGGCGGCCTTGGGGCCGAGCGCGTCCAACAGGGTCTGGCCCTGGAGTTCACCGGTGCGCCCGTTGTCGAAGGACACGTAGGCGGCGACCTTGCCGGCGGCCAGCCGGTCGTAGGCGACGACCTTCACGCCCTTGGCAGTGGCGGCCTCGACCCACGGGGCGGTGCCCTTGGCGTTGACCGGGTCGAGCAGGATGACCTTGACGCCCTTGGCCAGCATGTCGTCGAACTGGCGCTTCTGGGTGCTCTCGTTCCCGTCCGCGTTGGCGTAGCTGATCGTGCACCTCGGGCAGAGGCCGGTGACCGTCTGCTGGATCAGCGGTCTGTCGAAGGCCTCGTAGCGAGTGGAGGAGGTGTTCTCCGGCAGAAGCAGACCGATGCTCCGTTCGCTCCCGCCTGCCGCCGGCTGCTGCGATGCGTCGGTCTGACCGCAGGCCGCGAGGGTGAGCGCGAGCGACACGGCGGCCGTGCCCGTGACCGCGAGACGCATGGGTCTGTTCATGATCGGTGGTGCCTCCTGTACTGCGCCGCAGCGTCGCGGCAGGGAAGGGAGTCAAGCGCCACCGGGCCGATGCGTCAATAAGTGAAGGAGTCTTCGTTATCCTCCTGTCCGATTCGTTATGGAGTGAATGATCCGTGCGCATCGCCACAGGAAGGCCACCGGACGGCTCTGGAGCGGAGTCGACTCCCGAAGGAAGCGCGGAGCCGAAAGCCGACGGCGGGCGGCCCCGGGGAGAGGGGTCGCCCGCCGTCGGGACGGTGACGGCTCAGCTGTTGATGGCGTAGCTGTCGCCGTAGACCTTCCACTTCAGCGGCGGGTTGAGGTCGAAGTTCCCGGCGTTGAGGAAGACCAGCTGCTCGGTGTCCACCCGGCTGGTGTCGGAGTGGGCCTCCTCCTTCTTCATGACCACCTTGCGGGCGTCCAGGAAGGCCTTGAGGTAGGTGGCCTCGTCGCCGCCCTGGGCGGGGGTCTTGGCCTTCTTCAGGGCGGCGGCGCGGATGCCGCCGAAGCTGTCCGAGCTGGTGCCCGGGCCGTGCATGACGATGGCGTCGTAGTAGACGAACTGGCCGAGCCCGCGCAGGCCGTCGGCCTTGGCCTGCTTGACGGCGGGGTCGAAGTACACCCGGTCGCGCTCGTCGTTCTGGGCCTGCTGGAAGACGGTGTCCTTGGCGGCGGCGGCCCAGTCGCGCTCGAAGGCGGAGCCGAGGCCGGCGTGCGAGTCGGTGCCGTTGACCTTCTTCAGCGCGGGCAGGTACTTGGCCAGCACGTTGCCGGGCTTGAGGTCGGTGTAGTGCTGGACCAGCTCCAGCATGTCGCCGGTGCCGCTACAGAAGCCGATGATGCCGGCGGTGTAGCCCCGCCCGTCCTTGATGTCCTCGATGTACTTGTACTGGGCCTTCCAGTCCAGGGAGGAGTTCTCCGCGCTGGACACCAGCTGCATCGCGATGTCCTTCTTGTGCGGGTCGTCCAGTCCGACCCCCTTGAGCTGGACGGCGGCGGCCGTGGCCGGGGCGGCGGCCTGGGCCGCCGTGGTGGCCGCGACGGTGAGGGGCGCGGCCACCAGGGCGGCGGCGAGGGCTACGCGGAGGGCACGACGGGGCTGAGGGCGCATGGGACGCTCCGATTCCTCGTAGGGTTAGGAAACTTTCCTAACGAGAAGAGGAAACGCCGTCCGGCCCACTCCCGCAAGGGTTTTGACGGAACCTCTTCAAGCGATCTGCGGAGCCGCAGGTCAGACCGCCCGGCGCCGCACCCACCAGACCGCCGCCGCGCACAGGGCGATCGCGAGCAGGGCCGTCCAGCCGAACTCGATGAACTGGAACGGCCAGTAGCGGTCGGCCGGCTGGTAGGACTCGTGCAGCGATTGCCACCGATCGACAGCCCGGAGCCGTACTCGCGCAGGAACTCCTTCCAACGCTCGTTGCAGGTCCGCAGCGCCATGTCGCACCCGGCCGCGCCGGAGCGGTCGAGCCCCACGTGGATGTAGTAGGCGGCCGTACCGGCGGTCCAGCGGGATGTCGAGCCCCTCCAGGTGGGCCCGGGCCCGGGCCTCGTCCCAGCGGCGGTTGAGGTGGCGGCCCATCGCGAGCAGGTCCCGTACGGGCAGGCCCGGGTAGAGCGCGGCGTTCTGGGCGACGAAGCCGATCCGGTCCAAGGCCCGGGGCGAGCCGGGCAGTTGGTCGCCGAGGACGGTCAGCGCGCCCTCATCGGGCAGGGTCAGTCGGAGGCTGCGTCGATCGAAAGAACGCGAAAGGGCCCCGCCCCGGACCTCGTGGTCCGTGGCGGGGCCCTTCCGGGCGCTACCGGATCAGGCGCCGCGCAGCACCGCGCCCGTACGGGCGACGGCCTCGGCGACGGCCGCCTCGCGGGCGGCGGTGGCCTCGTCGGCGGTCAGCGTGCGGTCGACGGCGCGGAAGCGCAGCGCGTACGCCAGCGACTTCTTGCCCTCGCCGACCTGCTCGCCGGTGAACACGTCGAACAGCCGGATGGCCTCCAGCAGTTCGCCGGCACCGGCCCGCAGCGCGGCCTCGACGTCGGCGGCCGGGACCGCCGTGTCGACGATCAGCGCGACGTCCTGGGTGGCCACCGGGAAGCCGGAGACGGTCGGGCCGCTGACCCGCTCGGCGCCGTCGGCGGTGAGCAGGTCGACGTCGATCTCCATCGCGGCGGTACGGGCCGGCAGCCCGAGCGCCTTGACCACCCGCGGGTGCAGCTCGCCGGCGTGGCCGACCACCCGGTCGGTGCCCGCGACGACCAGCTCGGCGCAGCGGCCCGGGTGCCAGGGGGCCAGCTGGCCCTGGCGGACGGCCAGCTCGACGCCGGCCGCACGGGCCACCGTGCGGGCCGCCTCGACGGCGTCCGCCCAGGAGGCCTGGTCGCCCTTGCCCCACCAGCCCGACGGCAGCCGCTCGCCCGCGAGGGCGACGGCGATCCGGCGCGGCTGGTCCGGCAGCGCGGCGTCCAGCTCGGCCAGCTCCTCGTTGCTGGGCCGGTGGTCGACGGCCGGGCGCGGGGCCACGGACAGCTCGTCCTTGGGCAGGAAGACGGTACCGGTCTCGAAGATCGCCAGGTCGGTGTTGCCCCGGCCGATGTTGCGGCGCAGTGCACCGAGCAAGCCCGGCAGCAGCGTGGTGCGCAGCGCCGGCTCCTCGTCGTTGAGCGGGTTGACCAGCTTCACCGTACGGCGGCGGCGGTCGTCGGCCTCCAGACCGAGCGCCTCCCAGGCGGCATCGCCGAGGAACGGGTAGTTGTTGACCTCGACGTAGCCGGCCCCGGCCAGCGCGACCCCGATCCGACGGTTGGTCCGCTGAGCCTCGGTCAGGCCCTTGCCCGGCGGCACGTTGGGCATCCGGGCGGGGACGTTGTCGTAGCCCTCCAGCCGGATGACCTCCTCGGCGAGGTCGTACGGGTCGGTGAGGTCGGGGCGCCAGGTCGGCGGGGTGACCTCGAGGACGTCGGCGCCGGCGACCGAGCAGCCGACCTCCTGCAGGCGGCGGGTGACGGTCTCCCGGCCGTACGCCGTGCCGGCCACCCGGTCGGGCAGGTCGGCGGCGATGGTGATGGTGCGCACCGGGTGCGGGGCGGCGATGTCGGTGACCCCGGCCTCGGCGGTGCCGCCGGCGATCAGGACCAGCAGGTCGACGGCGCGCTGCGCGGCGGCGCGGGCGGCCTCCGGGTCGACGCCGCGCTCGAAGCGCTTGGACGCCTCGGAGGGCAGCTTGTGCCGCTTGGCGGTGCGGGCGATGGCGACCGGGTCGAAGTGCGCCGCCTCGATGATCACCTCGGTGGTGCCCGGGCCGGCGGCCGGGTCGAGGATCTCGGTGGAGGCGCCGCCCATGACGCCGGCCAGGCCGATCGGGCCGCTGTTGTCGCAGATCAGCAGGTCCTCGGCGGCGAGCTTGCGCTCGACCCCGTCAAGGGTGGTGAGGGTCTCGCCCTGCTCCGCCCGGCGGACCGTGATCGGGCCGTCCACGCGCTGCTTGTCGTAGGCGTGCAGCGGCTGGCCGACCTCGAGCATCACGTAGTTGGTGATGTCGACGGTCAGCGAGATCGGGCGGATGCCCGACTTCTGCAGCCGGCGCTGCAGCCAGATCGGGGACTTGGCGTTCGGGTCGACGCCGACGACCGTACGGGCCACGAAGCGGTCGCAGCCGGCCGGGTCGTTGACCTTGACCAGGTAGCCGAAGGAGTTGGCCGGCGGCACGTCGAGCAGCGCCGGGTCGGCCAGCGGCAGCCCGTACGCGGCGGCGGCCTCGCGGGCCACGCCGCGCATGGACAGGCAGTAGCCGCGGTCCGGGGTGACGGCGATGTCGAGCACCTCGTCGACGAGCTGGAGCAGCTCGATGGCGTCGGTGCCGGGCTCGTACTCCGGCGGGAGCACGATGATGCCGTTGTGGTCGTCGCCCATGCCCAGCTCGCGGGCGGAGCAGATCATGCCGGCCGAGGTGTGGCCGTAGGTCTTGCGGGCCGCGATCGGGAACGGGCCGGGCAGCACGGCGCCCGGGAGGACGACGACGACCTTGTCGCCGACGGCGAAGTTGGTCGCACCGCAGACGATCTCCTGCGGCTCGCCGGTGCCGTTGGCGTCGCCGACGTTGACGAAGCAGTGCCGGATCGGCTTCTTGAAGCCGGACAGCTCCTCGATGGAGAGCACCTCGCCGACCACCAGCGGACCCTTGAGGTCGGCACCGAGCTGCTCGACGGTCTCGACCTCCAGGCCGGCCCGGACCAGGCGCTCCGCGACGTCACGGCCGGTCGCGCCGGTCGGCAGGTCGACGTACTCGCGCAGCCAGGAAAGCGGGACGCGCATCAGATCTCCATCCCGAACGGGAGGGTGAAGCGCACGTCACCCTCGACCATGTCGCGCATGTCGGCGACGTTGTGACGATTCATCAGGATCCGCTCCAGGCCCAGGCCGAAGGCGAACCCGCTGTAGCGCTCGGGGTCGACACCGCAGGCGACCAGCACCCGCGGGTTGACCACGCCGCAGCCGCCGAGCTCGATCCAGCCCTCGGAGGAGCAGGTGCGGCACGGGCGGTCCGGGTTGCCGACACTCGCCCCGAGGCACACGAAGCACTGCAGGTCGACCTCGGCCGACGGCTCGGTGAACGGGAAGTACGAGGGCCGCCAGCGCAGCTCCAGGTGGGAGCCGATCAGCTTCTCGACCAGGACCTCGATGGTGCCCTTGAGGTCGGCGAAGGTGATGCCCTCGTCCACCGCGAGGCCCTCGACCTGGCGGAAGACCGGGGTGTGGGTGGCGTCCAGCTCGTCGGTCCGGTAGACCCGGCCCGGGCAGACCACGTAGATGGGGGGCTCGCGGTCGAGCATGGTGCGGGCCTGGACCGGGGAGGTCTGGGTGCGCAGCACCACGCCGGAGTCGGCGGAGCCGTCCGGGGCCTGGACGAAGAAGGTGTCCTGCATCGACCGGGCCGGGTGGTCCGGGCCCAGGTTGAGGGCGTCGAAGTTGAGCCACTCGGCCTCGACCTCGGGGCCCTCGGCGACCTGGTAGCCCATCGCGACGAAGGTGTCCTCGATGCGCTCGGCCATGGTGGTCAGCGGGTGCCGGGCGCCGCGCGGAGCGCGGTCGTACGGCAGCGTGACGTCCACCGCCTCCTCGACCAGCACGCGGGCGTCCCGCTCCGCCTCCAGCTCGGCCTGCCGCTTGGCGAGGGCCTGGTTGACAGCTCCGCGGGCCTGGCCGATCAGCTTGCCGGCGGCGGCCTTGGCGTGCGGGGGCAGGGCGCCGATCTCGCGGTTGGCGAGCGAGAGCGGGGACCGGTCACCGGTGTGGGCGACCTTGGCCTGCTTCAGCTCGTCCAGGGTGCTGGCGGCGGCGAAGGCGGCGACGGCCTCGTCCCGCGCCTGCTCCACCACCTCGGGCTTGAGGGCCTCGACCTCGACCGGGTCGTACGACTTGTTGGGTGCCGACATCTCTATCTTTCCCGTGCTCCTGCTCGTCCGTGCTCAGGTGTGTGGGCTCGCCTTCACGTCACGCCCGGCGGGGCCGGGGCACGGGCAGCCGGTCTCCGTTCACCGGAGGCTCACGGGAGTGGGTGTCCGCGGCTCAGCCGCGCAGGGCGTTGCGCGACGCCAAAGGTCGAGTGTAGTCGCAGCGCGTAGCGCCGCTGCCGCGAAGCCCGTCCGGGGCCGACTCACCACATGCTCAGAGCATGAAGTCCGGCACGCCGGCGGGCAGGATAAATCGGAACCGGGCGCCGCCGCCGGGCGCGCGGTCGACGCGGATCGAGCCGCCGTGGGCCTCCACGATGCCCTTGACGATGTAGAGGCCCAGGCCCGTGCCGCCGCGCTTGGAGCCGCGCCAGAAGCGGGTGAAGACGCGCGGCATCGACTCCTCGGGGATGCCGCTGCCTTCGTCGCTCACGGTGACCGCTGTGCCTTCCACGATGCGGGGCGGGGTGCCGGAGCGCTCCCAGGCGGGCGCCTCGACGACCTCCTTGGCCGGTGCCACCTCGATCGTGACAGTTCCCTCGCCGTGCCGCACCGCATTTTCCAGCAGGTTGGCGAGCACCTGGTCGACCTTGTCCGGGTCCGCCCACAGGACGGTGAGCGGCTCGCCGATCCGGATGTCGAAGCGCTCCTCGGGGATGCCGGTGGCGACCTTGCGCTCCACGTGCCGGCGCACCGCCGCGGCCAGGTCGACCACCTGCTTGCGCAGCTCCAGCCGGCCCGCGTCGATCCGCGAGATGTCCAGCAGCTCGGCGATCAGCCGGGTGACCCGGTCGGCGTCCGCGTCCACGGTCTCCAGCATCAGCCGCTTCTGCCCGTCGGTGAACCGCTCCCACTTGGCCAGCAGCGTCGCGGTGAAACCCTTGACGCTGGTCAGCGGGGAGCGCAGCTCGTGCGCGACGGTGGCGATCAGCTCGGCGTGACTGCGCTCGGTGCGGCGCCGGGCCTCGGTGCCGCGCAGGGCGATCACCAGGCGCTCCAGCGGCCCGCACGGCACCGCGCGGACGTACCGGGCGGAGACCAGCACCTCCCGGCCGCCGGGCAGCAGCAGGTTGCGCTCCGGCTGGCGGGTGCGGATGGCCAGCCCGCCGTACGGGTCGGTCAGCTGCCACCAGCGGCGCCCGTCCAGGTCCTCCAGCGGGAGGACGTCCTCCAGGGCGCAGCCGAGCGCGGCCTCCGGGAGCACGCCGGTGAGCCGGGCCGCGGCCCGGTTGATGCGGACCACCCGGCCCAGCGCGTCGGCGACCACCAGGCCGTCCGGCAGGTCGTCCGGGTCGAGCTCGGGTCCGCTGCCGACCATGGGTTGCCTCCCCGATTACCCACCGTGCCGTTCCCCCCACCGAGGCAGACCCTAGCGCCTCGCAGGCCCCCGCAGTAGGGCTTGCAGCGGGGTGATCCCGGCGCGTCCGGGGCGTGATGCGGGTTTTGTCGGGCCAGGCGGCGGCGACCCCGGTGAGGAGCCGCAGGACACGCCCGCCGGGTGCGTCAGGCGTTCGAGCGGCAGCCGCCGGGCGAACGCTGCGCCCGGGCCGAGGCGTACAGGCAGACGGCCGCGGCGGTGGCCAGGTTGAGGCTCTCGGCGTGGCCGTGGATCGGGACGCGCACGACCTCGTCGGTGAGCGCGCGGGTCTCCTCCGGGAGCCCCCACGCCTCGTTGCCGAACACCCACGCTCCGGGCGCGCCCAGCGTGCCCTCGTCCAGCTCCTGGTCCAGGTCGCGCTCCCCCGCGCCGTCCGCGGCGAGCACCCGGATCCCGGCCTCGCGCAGCTCGGCGACGGCCTCCTCGACCGGCACGCCGACCGCCACCGGCAGGTGGAAGAGGCTGCCCACGGAGGCGCGGACGGCCTTCGGGTTGTAGAGGTCCACGGAGGCGTCGGTGAGCACCACGGCGTCCGCGCCGGCCGCGTCGGCGGTGCGCAGCACGGTGCCGGCGTTCCCGGGGTCGCGCACGTGCGCGAGGATCGCGACCAGCTTCGGGCGGGCCTTGAGCACCTCGGCGAACGGGGTGTCGATGAAGCGGCAGAGCGCCACGATGCCCTGCGGGGTCACCGTGTCGCAGATGTCGGCGATGACCTCGTCGGTGGCGGTCAGCACGGGCAGCCCCTCGGCCAGCGCGGCCTCGACGATGTCCGCGTGCCGCTCGGCGGCCTCCAGGCCCACGTACACCTCGACCACGGCGTGCTCGTTCGTGCCCGGCAGCCTGCCGAAGGCGACGGCCTCCCGGACCGCCTGCGGGCCCTCGGCCAGGAAGCGGCGCTCCTTGGTGCGCTGGTTGCGCTTGGCCAGCCGGCGGGCGGCGACGACGCGCGGCGAGCGCAGGGAGGTCAGCAGGGGGATGTCGGTGCTCGGCATGGTCTCGTTCTCTGGGGGCGCTGGCGGGCGGAGGTCACTGAGGGGCGGAAATGCAGAACCGGGCCCGCAGGAGAGCCTGCGGGCCCGGTCAGAGCTCAACCGATCCCGGAAGATCAGGCGGCGTCCGCGGCGGCCTTCGGGGCGTTCACGTCGGCCGGCAGCGCCTTCTGGGCGACCTCGACCAGGGAGGCGAACGCACCCGGGTCGTTGACGGCCAGGTCGGCCAGCATCTTGCGGTCGATCTCGACGCTGGCGGCCTTCAGGCCCTGCACGAAGCGGTTGTAGGTGATGCCGTTGGCACGGGCCGCAGCGTTGATGCGCTGGATCCACAGCTGACGGAAGTCGCCCTTGCGCTTCTTGCGGTCGTTGAAGTTGTAGACCAGCGAGTGGGTGACCTGCTCCTTGGCCTTGCGGTACAGGCGCGAACGCTGGCCACGGTAGCCGCTGGCGCGCTCCAGGATGACCCGGCGCTTCTTGTGGGCGTTGACTGCCCGCTTGACGCGTGCCACTTGATTACTCCTTGGGTTGGACCACGGACTACTTCACGTGGTCCGTCATTCGAATGGGTCGGGAAGGATCAGCTGCCCCGCACACGGCCCGGGCCGGACGGGGAGGGCGATCACTTGCCGAGAAGCTTCTTGATCTTCTTGGCGTCAGCGGGGGCCATCTCGATCGTCCCGGCCAGCTTGCGGGTCAGCGTCGACGGCTTGTGCTCCAGGAGGTGGCGGCGACCGGCGCGCTCGCGCAGCACCTTGCCAGAGCCACTGATCTTGAAGCGCTTGCTGGCGCCACTGTGCGTCTTCTGCTTCGGCATTTCGCCGTATCTCCTCGTCGGTCCCGTTCACGCCCGCGTGGCGGCTGCCACACGGGCGTGAACTGGATGGATCTGCGGTGACCGGGCGGGACGCCCCGTCACCGTGGGGGGCCGGTCTCCCGGGCCGCCCTGGCCGTGAAGGCTCAGGCGCCCTGGGAGGCGGCCGGCTGCTCGACCGGAGCGTCGGCCTCGGTGGCCGGCGCCTCGGCCGGGGCGTCCTGCGCCTCGGCCGCCGCGTCGTCGGTCACCAGGTCCTCGGCCACCGCGTCGTCGTCGGCCGCGGGGGCGGCGTCGGAACCGGCGGTCCGGCCCTGACGCTCGGCCTTGCGGGCGTCCGCGAGGGCGCGGGCCTCGGCCATCGCCTCGGTCTTCTTCTTGTGCGGGCCGAGAACCATGATCATGTTGCGGCCGTCCTGCTTGGGCGAGGACTCGACGAAGCCCAGCTCCTGGACGTCGTCGGCGAGCCGCTGCAGCAGGCGGAAGCCCAGCTCGGGGCGGGACTGCTCACGACCGCGGAACATGATCGTGATCTTGACCTTGTCGCCCTGCTTGAGGAACCGGACGACGTGACCCTTCTTGGTGTCATAGTCGTGCGGGTCGATCTTCGGCCGGAGCTTCATCTCCTTGATGACCGTGTGCGCCTGGTTCTTGCGCGCCTCACGGGCCTTCATGGCCGACTCGTACTTGAACTTGCCGTAGTCCATGAGCTTGCACACCGGCGGCCGGGCGGTCGCCGCGACCTCGACCAGGTCGAGGTCGTACTCCTGCGCGAGCTCCAGCGCCTTGGCAAGCGGCACGATGCCGACCTGCTCGCCGCTGGGACCGACGAGTCGCACCTCCGGGACGCGAATCCGGTCGTTGATGCGGGGCTCGGTGCTGATGGGGCCTCCTCGGTTGCACCTTCTGCGATGCGGCCGTCGGACGGCGGTCGCACGTAGTGGACTCGACCACTGGGCGGGGCTTCATTCGTGCTGCGCTGCTCCCGGCACCCCTGGCACCGTGTGCACCCGCGACACGAAAAAAGCCCCGCTCGGTACAAGCGGGGCTCCACACAACCGGGGGCTGCGCCCGGTGAGGGGCGCTGCGGCGACTCGGCGCCAGGCGCCCGTCGCGGACCGGGACCCGTCGACCGCGAGGCCGATCAGGTGGGAGACTTTCGCGGTTGCCCTCTCGGGCCTCCTCAGTGGAGCCTCCACTTGCTGGCCAGGCACCCATGCGGGATCCTGGCCGGTCAGTCTCGAAGCTTACAGCGTCGCGCGGTCGAACGCCATTCCACCCCGGCGCAGTGCCCCTCCGGCGCGCCACGGCCCCCTTGTACGCTCCAGGTGTACCCAAACACGGCACGACGGAACGAGCCCCCCTTGAGCAGCGAGCCCACCCAGACCCCCGGCACGGACGACGACGCGATCGGCTTCGACGACCTCACCCGCGACATCGCCGAGGTCCCGGCCGTCGAGGTGATCACCACCGTCGCCGTGCACCTGATGAGCGCGGCCGCCGTCAAGTGCGGTCTCGCCGAGGGCGGCGAGAAGGACAAGGACCTGGACGAGGCCCGCAAGCTGATCACCGCGCTGGCCGGGCTGGTCACCGCCGGCGCCCCGGAGATCAGCAACTTCCACGCCGCCCCGCTGCGCGACGGCCTGCGCTCGCTGCAGCTCGCCTTCCGCGAGGCCTCCGTCGTCCCGGACGAGCCGGGCACGGGCCCGGGCGAGAAGTTCACCGGGCCGGTCTACTCCTGACCTGACGCGAGGGTCCACCTACCGGATCCGGTAGGTGGGCCCTCCATCGTTTCCTAGCGCCGGTAGAGCGGCTCCCCCGGCAGCTGCGCGCTCGCCGGCAGCACCGCGAGGTCCAGCCCCCGGTCCAGCCGCACCCGCAGCAGCGGGTCCGCCGCCACCGCCCGCCCGACCCGCTGCGCGGCGGCCTGCAGCCCCGGCTGGTCCAGCGCCGGGTCGAACACCACCGCGAGCACCCCGTCCGAGTCCTCGGACGCCGCCAGCAGCCCGCTGACCACCTGCGGCTCGGCCGCGAGCAGCGCCCGGACCGCCTCGCGCACCTCCGGGTCCTGCGCCGGCGGCAGGAACCGGCGGTTCTCCGCGAGCGCCCGCAGCCGGGCACCGCTCAGCTGGAAGGCCACCGGCCCGGCCGGGTCGATCAGCAGGGTGTCGGCGCGCTCCGAGAAGGCCACCATGGCGGCCTGCGGGGCGGCCGTCGGCGCCGGACGGGCGTCGGCGCGCCAGCGGGCGAGCGCCTCCAGCGAGGTAAAGGCCGGCAGCGCGCGGCGCCCGTCCGGGGCCTCCAGCACCGGCACCGCCATGTCGCTGGTCTTGTCGTGCTTGTGCCCGTGCTCGTCCACCTCGACCTCGCCGAGGATCGCCACGATCGGGACCATCAGACGGGTGGGGGCCAGCGCCGCCAGCACGTCGGGTTCCGCCGAGCGGTCCTGCGACCAGCGGGCGAGGGCCTCGGCGAGCGCCGGGTCGGCGGTTCCGTCGTCGTCGCCGAAGCCGGGGTTCGGGATGTTCTTGCCGACGAACGCCGGGTTGGAGAAGTCTTTGCGGTCCACCCGCCCGACCCTATGCCACCGCCCCCGAGGGCCCTCACTTCCCTGCACGCACCCCCTACCGGCCGGTAGTCCGCTGTGGCACCCTGCGGCCATGGTGATCCTCGACGCACCCGCGCCCGCCCCGGTCTCCGACCGCCTCCGGTACGACCGCGCCACCGCCCACCTCGACGGCCCGGTGGCCGTCGTGGACCTCGCCGCGTTCGACGCCAACGCCGCCGACCTGATGCGCCGGGCGGGCGGCAAGCCGGTCCGGGTGGCCAGCAAGTCGGTGCGCTGCCGGGCGCTGCTGGAGCGGGTGCTGGCCATGGACGGCTTCGCCGGGGTGATGACCTTCACTCTGGACGAGTCGCTCTGGCTGGCCCGCGCCGGCGTCCGCGACATCCTGCTCGCCTACCCCTCCGCCGACCGGGACGGCTACGCCGAACTGACCGCCGACCCGGAGCTCGCCCGGGAGGTCACCGTCGTCCTGGACGACCCGGCCCAGCTGGACCTCATCGACAAGGCCCGGGCCGGCGCCGCCGAGGTCCGGGTCTGCCTGGAACTGGACACCTCGCTGCACCTGCTGGGCGGACGCGTCCGGGTCGGCGCCCGCCGCTCGCCGCTGCGCACCCCCGAGGACCTCGGCACCTTCGCCGAACTCGTCCACCAGCGCCCGGGCTTCCGGGTGGTCGGCCTGATGGCGTACGAGGGGCACGTCGCCGGGGTGGGCGACCGGGTGCCCGGACGGCCGGTGCGCTCGCAGCTGATCCGACTGATGCAGGCCAAGTCCCGGGCCGAACTGGCCGAGCGGCGCGCGGCGGTGGTCCGGCGGCTGCGGCGGGTGGCCGAGCTGGAGTTCGTCAACGGCGGCGGCACCGGCAGCGTGGAGTCCACCGTGGCCGAGCGCGCCGTCACCGAGGTCGCGGCCGGCTCCGGGCTGTACGCGCCGCAGCTGTTCGACAACTACCGCTCGTTCCGCGGCCGTCCGGCCGCCCTGTTCGGACAGCCGGTGGTGCGTCGCCCCGGCGTCGGCGTGGTGACCGTGCTCGGCGGCGGCTACCCGGCCTCCGGCGCGGCCGGCCCGGACCGCTCACCGGTGCCGTACCTGCCCCCGGGCCTGCGCTACGACCCGATGGAGGGCGCCGGGGAGGTCCAGACCCCGCTGCTCGGCTCGGCCGCGGACGACCTGCTGATCGGCGACCGGGTCTGGTTCCGCCACGCCAAGGCGGGCGAACTGTGCGAGCGCTTCGCCGAGCTGCACCTGATCGAGGGCGACCGCGTCGTGCGGACGGTGCCGACGTACCGGGGTGAGGGGAAGACGTTCCTCTGACGCTTCGTCCGCCTTTGCCCTACCGTGGTGCCGACAGGTGGCAGTGACGAGGGGAGCGGCATGGAAGGAGCTGGACGAGATCCAGGTCGAGATCTCCGAGGACCCGGAACTCGGCGCGGGAGAGGCCACCCAGTGGAAGCGTCGACTTCGCCGGGCGCTGCTGAACAACCCGGAGGCGCTCGCCGAACTCCGGTCGATCCTGGACGAGTTCAGCCCCAAGCAGACCGATCAGCCGGCCAACGTCATCCACAACAACCTCAAGGACATGACCGTCAGCGGCGGCATCGTGATCCAGGCCGGCACCGTCACGGCCCGCGACATGAGGAGCTGACCTTTCCGCAGCCTTAACCAGGCCCGATGGGATGGCTAACTTCGGCCTTCCGTCGGGCCTTTGCGCTGCTCCGGGCCCTACAGTCCGTCAACAAGTGCCGCACGCCCGGCTATTGCGCTCTGGTCCAGACCAATCCTACGCTCTGGCCGGGGGTCGCGCGCCGGGCCGGCGGCTCCCGAACGGGCAGGCGTGCCCGTTCCCCCACGCTCGCCCGGAACGACGGTCAAGGAGTCCCCACCCCATGTCCATCAAGCGAAGTGCCCTGTCCGTCGGCGTGGTCGGCGCCGCGGTCCTCGCGGTGGCCGCGACCACCGCCGGCACCGCCAGCGCCCACGGCACGATGACCAACCCCGTCAGCCGGGTCGCCGCCTGCTACGCGGAGGGGCCCGAGCACCCGGTGTCCCAGGTCTGCAAGGACCTCGTCGCCGCGAGCGGCACCCAGCCGCTGTACGACTGGAACGAGGTCAACATCGCCAACGCCGCGGGCAACCACCAGGCGCTGATCCCGGACGGCAGGCTCTGCTCGGCCAACCGCGACAAGTACAAGGCGCTGGACTGGCCGCGCACCGACTGGCCGGCCACCCCGGTCAAGGCCGGCGCGTTCACCTTCCAGTTCCGCACCACCGCGCCGCACCTCGGCACCCAGACCGTCTACATCACCAAGCCGAGCTACGACCCCACCAAGCCGCTGAAGTGGTCGGACCTCGACCCGACCCCGGTGGCCCAGGTGCAGGTCACCCGGACGGCCACCGACGGGTACTACGCCTACTCCGGCACCCTGCCGCAGCGCACCGGCCGCCAGCTGCTGTACACGGTCTGGCAGCGCAGCGACAGCCCGGAGGCGTTCTACAGCTGCTCCGACGTCGACTTCGGCTCGACCACCGCCGCCGCTGCCCCGGCGCTCGCCGTGCAGGCCCCGGCCGCGCCCAGCGACGCCCAGATCGCCGCCGACGCCCCCAGGTCCACCGTCGCCCACCACGGCCACGGCGGGGACCCGAACGCCCCGGCCGGCCAGATCGTCCCGACCACCACCGCGGCCGTGGCCGGCACCTCGGCCACCGGTCCACTGCTGCTCGCCGGTGCCGCCGCGATCGGCGTCGGCTGGGCCGGCATGGTGCTCCGGCGCCGTCGTGTCGAGGCTGTTCGACGCGACGGCTGACGCCGGATGCGGGGCCGGGCCGGCCACACCCCCGTCCGGCCCGGTTCCGTCACCGCATGACGCGGCGGCCCGCCCGGAGGTTTCCCTCCCGGGCGGGCCGCCGCCGTGTGAGGAGCGCGGGGCTCAGGTGGTGGGGCCCGGGGCCCCTGCACCGCCGGAGCCCGAACCGGGCAGCCCGGGGATGCTCGGCAGCTTGCCCTTGTAGTCGGTGATGCCCTTGACGATGGTGTCCATCACGGCGACGTCCGGCGCCTTGTCGGCGATGTCGAAGCCGAAGTGCACCGAGACCAGCGCCTTGCCGTCGGCGGACGGGAAGACCACGGTCTGCACGTAGCCGTTGTTGCCCTTGGGCGCGTCCACCTTCCAGCGGACCAGGTAGCCGTCCTGCCCGTTGACCTTGACGGCCTCGGACTTGAGCTCCTGGTGCCCGGTGACGTCGCCGTACGACTCCTTGACGGCCTTCGCGATGTCCGCCTTGGCCGCCGCCTGGGCGTCGGTGCCGCCGCCGTCGATCCGGCCGGTGTTCACCCCACCGAGGGTGCACTCGCCGGTCCCGTCCGCGCAGGTGTACGAGCCGACGGTGATCATGGCGTAGCCCTTGCCGGTGGTGGTGGCCTGCCAGCCGTTCGGGACCGGCAGGGTGAGCCGGTTCACCACGTCGATCGCCGTGTCGGCGCCGGGCCGGACCTTGCCGTTGCCGTTGCCCTTGCCGCTGCCCTTGCCGTCCCCGCTGCCGCCGTTGCCGTTGCCGCCGGTACCGCCGTTGTCACCACCGCTGTCGCCGCCGTTGCCGCCGCCGAGGCCCGGGTAGCCGCCCCAGGGCCCGAAGCCGCCGCGCGGGGGGTGCTGGGCGGTCGGCCTGCCCTTGTCCCCGTGGCCGTCCATCGCCAGGTAGGTGATCCCGGAGCCCGCGCCGAGGCCGAGCAGGGCGGCGACGGCGGTCGCCACGACCAGCTTGGAGGGCTTGCGCCACGGCTTGCGCGGCGGCGGCAGGGGCGAGCCGTAGGCCGCGCCGAAAGGCGGCGGCTCCGGGTAGCGGACGGTCGATCCGCTCTCCAGGACCTCGCCCTCCAGCACCGTGGGCTGCTCGGCCGTCCCCGGCCCCGGAGCCTCGGCCGCCGAGGCGGCCGGCTCCGAGACGGGCGACTCCGAGACGGGCGACTCCGAGGCGGCGGGCTCCGAGGCGACCGGCGCCGGGGCGTCCGAGGGCGCGGGCCGGGTGTTGGCCGTCCAGCCCTTGCCGTCCCACCACCGCTGCGGTCTCGGGTCGCCGGTGGTGTCCTTGGGGTCCGGGTACCACCCGGCGGGGATCTGCTCACTCACAGCAGAGAATCTAAAGCCAGCCGGATAAACGCGAAATCAGCGCGGCAGCCGAATTCCGCGGTTTTCGATGAGATTACGGTGAGAAGCCCGTCGGGCACAGCCCGCGCCCGCAGCCCGGGCCTACAGCGGGGTGACGTACGCCCCCGAGATGCCGCCGTCCACCAGGAACTCGCTCGCCGTGATGAACGAGGAGTCGTCGCTGGCCAGGAAGGCCACCGCGGCGGCGATCTCCTCGGCCCGGGCGAACCGGCCGAGCGGGATGTGCACCAGCCGGCGGGCGGCCCGCTCCGGGTCCTTGGCGAACAGCTCGCGCAGCAGCGGGGTGTCCACCGGCCCCGGCGAGAGCGCGTTCACCCGGATCCCCTCCCGGGCGAACTGCACGCCCAACTCGCGGGACATCGCGAGCACCCCGCCCTTGGAGGCGGTGTAGGAGATCTGCGAGGTCGCGGCGCCCATCCGGGCCACGAAGCTGGCGGTGTTGATGATCGAGCCCCGCCCGTGCCGGCGCATGTACGGCAGCGCGGCCTTGCAGCACAGGTAGACCGAGGTCAGGTTGACCTCCTGGACCTTGCGCCAGGCGTCCAGGCCGGTGGTCAGGATCGAGTCGTCCTCCGGCGGGGAGATCCCCGCGTTGTTGAACGCGACGTCCACGCTGCCGTAGGTCTCGTACGCCTCGTCGAACAGCGCCTCGACCATGTACGGGTCGGTGACGTCGGTGTGCACGAACAGCCCGCCGACCTCCTTGGCGGCGGCCCGCCCGGTCTCCTCGTCGAGGTCGGCGCAGACCACCTTCGCCCCCTCCGAGGCGAGCCGGCGGGCGGTGGCCAGGCCGATGCCGCTGCCCGCACCGGTGACCACGGCGGTGCGGCCGACCAGCCGGCGGCAGACCGCCTCGTCCTGCGCGGCGTGCTTCTCGCTCATCGGGCTGTCACTCCTCGCTGTGGATGAAGACGTTCTTGGTCTCGGTGAAGTGGCGCAGCGCGTCCGGCCCGAGCTCGCGGCCCACCCCGGACTCGCCGAAGCCCCCGAAGGGCGTCCAGTAGCGCACCGAGGAGTGCGAGTTGACCGACAGGTTGCCCGCCCGTACGCCCCGGGCCAGGCGCAGCGCGCGCCCGACGTCCCTGGTCCAGATCGAGCCGGAGAGGCCGTAGCGGGTGGCGTTGGCCAGCCGCAGGGCGTCGGCCTCGTCGGTGAACGGCAGGACGGCGGCGACCGGGCCGAAGATCTCCTCGGTGACCGACGGGAGCTGCGGGTCGGCGGGCGCGAGGACGGTCGGCGGGTACCAGTAGCCGGGGCCGTCCGGCACCTTGCCGCGGGCGAGCACCGGCAGTTCGGGGGTGACGTAGGAGGCCACCCGGCGGACCTGGGCGGCCGAGATCAGCGGGCCGAGCTGGGTCTCCGGGTCGGTCGGGTCGCCGGTGCGCAGGGTCTCGACGGCGGGCAGCAGCAGGGCGAGGAAGTCCTCGTAGACCTCGCGCTGGACCAGGATCCGGCTGCGGGCGCAGCAGTCCTGGCCGCTGTTGTCGGCGAAGGACATCGGGTCGGCGGCGCGGGCCAGGTCGGCGTCGGCGAAGACGATGTTCGGGCTCTTGCCGCCGAGTTCCAGGGTGACCCGCTTGGCGCGGGCGGCGCAGCGGGCGGCGACCTCCTTGCCGACGGCGGTGGAGCCGGTGAAGACGATCTTGCCGACCGCCGGGTGGTCCACCAGCGCGCGGCCGGTGGTGGCGCCCGCGCCGGGGACGACCTGGAACAGGCCCTCGGGCAGGCCTGCCGCCAGGGCGAGTTCGGCCAGCCGCAGGGCGGTCAGCGGAGTCGCCTCGGCGGGCTTGAGCAGGACGGCGTTGCCGGCGGCCAGGGCGGGGGCGAAGCCCCAGGCGGCGATCGGCATCGGGAAGTTCCACGGCGCGATCACCCCGACCACGCCGACCGGTTCGTGGAAGGTCACGTCCAGGCCGCCGGGCACCGGGATCTGCCGGCCGGTCAGGCGCTCCACTCCCCCGGCCGCGTACTCCAGCAGGTCGCGGACGTTGCCGGCCTCCCAGCGGGCGTTGCCCAGGGTGTGCCCGGCCTCGCTGACTTCCAGGGCCACCAGCTCGGGGACGTGCACCTCCACCTGGTCGGCGAAGCGGCGCAGCAGCCGGGCGCGTTCACCGGGGGCGAGGGCTGCCCAGCCCTCCTGGGCGTCGAGGGCGCGCCGGACGGCGGCGTCCAGCCGCTCGGCGGTGGTGTCGGGGACGGTGGCGAGGACCTCGCCGGTGGCGGGGTTGCGGACGGTGCTCGCGGTCGGCCCGGTCGCGCGGCCACGTCCATCGGTTCCGTCACTCATGCGTCACGTCCGTCGGTTCCGTCGGTCATGCGGCGTCACATCCGTTCGAAGGATCGGTAGCGCTCCCAGTCGGTGACGGCGCCGTCGTAGGCGGCCTGCTCGACCCGCGCCATGTTGAGGTAGTGGTCGACCACGTCGTCGCCGAACGCCTCCCGGGCCAGTTCGCTCTGCGCCCACGCGTCGGCGGCCTCGCGCAGCGACACGGGCACCCGGGCGTACTCCTCGACCGCGTAGGCGTTGCCCAGGCAGGGCGCGGGCAGCTCCAGCTTGCGCTGCAGCCCGTACAGGCCGGCCGCGATCATCCCGGCCACCGCGAGGTACGGGTTGACGTCGCCGCCGGGCACCCGGTTCTCCATCCGCAGGCCGGGGCCGTGGCCGACCACCCGGTAGGCGCAGGTGCGGTTGTCCCGGCCCCAGGCGACGGCGGTCGGGGCGAACGAGCCCGGTCGGTAGCGCTTGTAGGAGTTGATGTTCGGGGCGTAGAGCACGCTGAACTCGCGCAGCGCGGCCAGCTGGCCCGCCAGGAAGTGCCGCATGGTGTCGGTCATCCGGCCGTCCCGGTCGGCGAAGGCCGGGGCGCCGACGGCGTCGCGCAGCGAGAGGTGGATGTGGCAGCTGTTGCCCTCGCGCTCGTCGTACTTGGCCATGAAGGTGAGCGCGCAGCCGAGTTGGGCGGCGATCTCCTTGGCGCCGGTCTTGTAGACGCTGTGCTGGTCGCAGGTGGTGAGGGCGTCGGCGTAGCGGAAGGCGATCTCGTGCTGGCCGAGGTTGCACTCGCCCTTCGCGGACTCCACGACCAGGCCGGCGCCGGCCATGTCGTTGCGGATCCGGGACAGCAGCGGCTCGACCCGGGCGGTGCCCAGCATCGAGTAGTCCACGTTGTAGAGGTTCGCCGGGGTCAGGCCGCGGTAGCCGCCGAGCCAGGCCTGCTCGTAGGTGTCGCGGAAGACCAGGAACTCCAGTTCGGTGCCGATGTCGGCGGCCAGGCCGTACTCGGCGAGCCGGGCGATCTGGCGGCGCAGCAGCTGGCGCGGGGCGGCGTCCACCGGGTGCCCGCCGTGCCGGGCGAGGTCGGCGGTGACCTGGGCGGTACCGGGCTGCCAGGGGGTCAGCCGCAGGGTGCCGAGGTCGGGGCGCATCGCGAAGTCGCCGTAGCCGGTGGCCCAGGAGGAGAAGGCGTAGCCGTCCACGGTGTTGAGGTCGACGTCGACGGCGAGCAGATAGTCGCAGGCCTCGGCGCCGTGCTCGGCGACCTCGTCGAGGAAGAACCGGGCGGCGAAGCGCTTGCCCTGCAGGCGGCCCTGCATGTCGGTGAACGCGAGCGCCACGGTGTGCACCTCGCCGGCGTCCACCAGGGTGCGCAGCTCGTCCAGGGTCAGCGGCGGCCGGGGCGGCGAGCCCGCGGGGGTGTTCCCGGATGCGGTGTTCCCGGATGCGGAGTTCCCGGACATGGCGTAACCCTCCTTCCAGTCTGTGGAGCACAGAAGGTTCTCGATCACTCTTCGAGATCAAGCGGTCACAGCGAACCGTACGGCCTGCGACTCGCGGGGCGGAAGAGGGCGGGCAGGCGTGGCGCGCCGATATGCGTGGTTGACGGCGGATCAGGCGGTTCGGGAGGAGAATGCGCGCCATGGATCGCAGGCCTTTGATCGGCGTCAGCACCTATCTGGTGGACGTGAGTTGGAGCAACTGGCGGGGTCGGCGGGTGGCCCTCGTCCCCGAGCGGTACACCGCGCAGATCCGGGACTCCGGCGGGATCGCCGTCCTCCTGCCGCCCGACGCCCCCGAGCGCGCGCCCGAGGTGCTGGCCCGGCTGGACGCCCTGGTCATCGCGGGCGGGCCGGACATCGACCCGGCGTACTACGGCGAGCCGGCCCATCCGGCGACCGAGGTGGACTCTCCGGAGCGGGACGCCTGGGAGGTCGCCCTGCTGCGGGCGGCGCTCGCGGCGGGGATGCCGCTGCTGGGGGTCTGCCGGGGGATGCAGGTCCTGAACGTGGTGTGCGGCGGGACGCTGGTGCAGCACCTGCCGGACGTGGTGCCGGTGGACGTGCACGGCGGCGCGCCGGGACGCTACGGCGCGCACCTGGTGCGGCCGGTGCCCGGGACGCTGCTGGGCGGGCTGCTGCCGGAGAGCGAGCTGGAGGTGCCGACCTTCCACCACCAGGCCGTCGACCGGCTCGGGGCGGGCCTGCGGGTCAGCGCCCACGCGCCGGACGGGACGGTGGAGGCGGTGGAGGGGCCGGGGTTCACGCTCGGCGTGCAGTGGCACCCCGAGCAGGGGGACGACCTGCGGCTGATGCGCGCCCTGGTCCGGGCGGCCACCGCCGCGACCCTGGACGCCGCGGTCCTGGACGCGGTGGCGCTGGGATAGCTCAACTGGGCACCGGCGCTGGGGATTTCTGCTGGTCGGACGGCTGCGGCGTGCGCCGGGTGCGGCCGTCCGAACGGCAACGACAACGGTCACCAGTACAGCCTTTGGATCTTTGTCGATTCTGCGGTTCACTTCGGTTGCAGGGCGGTCGCACCGCGCCCCCGTTCCCACCCGTGCACCCGGAGAGGACTTCCATGGCCAGGCACGAGCATTCACACGATGATCATGCGCATGACCACAAGCACGGCGGGAGCGGGCACGGAGGTCATGGCCACGGGGGTCACGGCGGGCACTCGCACGGCGTCTCCGCCGACGCCGACCGCCGCTGGCTGCTCAGCGCCCTCGCCCTGATCGTCGTCTTCATGGCCGGCGAGGTCGTGGTCGGCTTCGCCGCCCAGTCCCTCGCGCTGATCTCCGACGCGGCGCACATGCTCACCGACGCCGCGTCGATCGTGCTCGCCCTGGTCGCGATGCGGCTCGCCGCCCGCCCGGCCCGCGGCGGCTACACCTACGGCCTCAAGCGTGCCGAGATCCTCTCCGCGCAGGCCAACGGAGTCACCCTGCTGGTGCTCTCGGCCTGGCTGGGCTACGAGAGCATCACCCGGCTGATCGAGCCGCCGGAGGTCACCGGCTCGCTGGTGCTGGTCACCGCGCTGGTCGGGATCGTGGTCAACCTCGCGGCCACCTGGTGCATGTCCAAGGCCAACCGGACCTCGCTGAACGTCGAGGGCGCCTTCCAGCACGTCCTCACCGACCTGTACGCGTTCATCGCCACCGCCGTCGCCGGCCTGATCGTCCTGCTCACCGGCTTCGCCCGGGCCGACGCCATCGCCTCGCTGATCGTCGTCGCCCTGATGCTCAAGGCCGGCATCGCACTCGTCCGGGACTCCGGGCGGATCTTCCTGGAGGCCGCCCCCGCCGGGATCGACCCGGACGCAGTCGCGGACCGGATGGTCACCGAGTCGTTGGTCGAGGAGATCCACGACCTGCACATCTGGGAGATCACCTCCGGCCAGCCGGCGCTGTCCGCGCACATCCTGGTCACCCCCGGCGGCGACTGCCACGCCGTCCGGCGCCAGCTCCAGCGCCGACTGGCCGACGAGTACGGGATCACCCACAGCACCCTGCAGGTCGACCACGTCGGCGAGGACGAGGCGGGCGCGCTGCTGCAGATCTCCGCACCGGGCGACACCACCGCCGAGCACTGCGCCGACGCCCACGGCCCGGTCCACCGCGCGGGGCCGCACGAGCACTGAGAACCCGCGGTCCGTCACCCCCGTACGGCATGATCTGACACGTGACCGCACCGCGACTGATGCTGCTCGACTCCGCCAGCCTGTACTTCCGGGCCTACTACGGCGTACCGGACTCCCTGCGCTCGCCGCAGGGAGAGCCGGTCAACGCCGTCCGCGGCCTGCTGGACTTCATCGCCCGGCTGGTCCACGACCACCGGCCCGACCAGTTGGTCGCCTGCATGGACGCCGACTGGCGCCCGCAGTGGCGGGTCGACCTCGTCCCCTCGTACAAGACCCATCGGGTCGCCGAGGCTCCCGAGGCCGCTGCGGCCGGCGAGGAGGAGGTGCCCGACACGCTGGCCCCGCAGGTCCCGGTGATCGAGCAGGTGCTGGACGCCCTCGGCATCGCCCGGGTCGGCTCCCCCGGCTACGAGGCGGACGACGTCATCGGCACCCTCACCGCCCGCGCCGAGGGCCCGGTGCAGATCGTCACCGGGGACCGCGACCTCTTCCAACTCGTGGACGACGCCCGCGGGATCACCGTGCTCTACCCGGTCAAGGGCATGGGCAACCTGCAGGTCACCGACGATGCCCTGCTGCTCGAGAAGTACGGCGTGCGCGGCGCCCAGTACGCCGACATGGCCGCCCTACGCGGCGACCCGTCCGACGGCCTGCCCGGCGTCAAGGGCATCGGCGAGAAGACCGCCGCCCAGCTGATCAACGAGTACGGCGACCTCGCGGCCATCCGCGCCGCCGCCCTGGACGTGGGGTCGAAGCTCACCCCCGCCCGCCGCCGCAACATCGTCGAAGGCTCCGCCTACCTCGACGTCGCCCCGACGGTCGTCCGCGTCGCCGCCGACGCCCCCCTCCCCGCCTTCGACCCCGAACTCCCCCGCGAACCCCTTGACCCCATGACCCTCGAGGAACTCTCCACCCGCTGGGGCCTCGGCACCTCCCTGGAGCGCCTCCTGGAGGCCCTGGCGGCGCGCTGAGGCCACGACCCGGGCGCCGGCCGTCAGACCACCGGCGGCCGGCCAACCGCGCCATCCGCCACACCGTGCCCCATCCCAGCGGACGGCGCGGCGGGCACGGGGTGCGCACCCCCTCGAAGAAACCGCCCCACCACGCCTTGAGGCCGGCCATCGGGGGCCGGCTCGCGAGCGTGTGGATTCAGCTGCTACGCGACACGGCCGCTTCCTGCCGTCTGCCAGCCCAGCACCCCCCCGTGTCGCAGAGCAGGGGAGTTGCGGTCGGCGGCCCCGCTCGGGTCGAGCGAGGCCGCAAAGGTCACGCGTGGCAGTCAAGTTCGTCGCTCTGATTCGGCTCAGGCCGCGGCGCCGTACTCGCTCGTCAGCCGCCGGACTTCGGCATCCTTGAAAGCCTGCACCTCATCCACGATCCCGCTCTTCGCCAGCTCGGCCACCGGCACGCAGAGGTCCATCCGCTGGATGCAGACGCCGACCATGTACTCCCCCTGGTCGGTGAGGTAGAGGCGGATACCGTAGTAGCCCTCCTGGCAGTCCGTGTCGTTGTTGAACCGGCACGACGCACAGGTGTCCGGGAGCCGCACCGGCAGCAGCCGCTTGACGTAGACCGCCCGGCTGCCGAGTGCCCGGTAGAGAGTGCGTTCGTCGGAGGTGCCGGCAGTGAACGTCCGAAGCACCGGTTCCGCGCCGACGCGGGCCAGCACTTCGGAGATCGCCGCGATCGACTCCGCTCCGTCCTGGATGCTGGTGAGCATCCGCACGTCCGCGAACTGGCCGTACGACTCGACCAGGTTGACGACCCGGCCCACGTGGGCCATTCCGGGAACGACGATGTTCACGGACGCCTTCACGCCGTTGGAGACGGCGGCCCGGATCGTCTGCTCCGCAGCACGGATCTTCGTCTCGGCCAGACCCGCCGCTCTGAAGCGCTCGGGCTGAACGGCCTGGAGTTCTTCGGCAGTGGTGCCGAAGACCGAGACGTTGACCCGGTTGAGACCGGCCACCGAGCAGTCCGGCATCACCTGCCGACCGCGCTCCCCGTTACTGGTCATACCGACGCTCAGGCCCATGCCGGTGAGCGAGGCGACCAGTGCGGACACCTCCGTGTGGAGGGTGGGCTCCCCTCCGGTGAGGTGGACCTCGCTGGCGTCGAACGCCATCGCCACGGTCCGCACCGCACGCCGGAAGGACATGTCCGGAGGCATCTTCGCGGCGAGGAAGTCAACGCCGTTCGTCTCGCTGTAGATCGACACGCGTCCGGTCTTGCCCGGTCCCGCGCCGAAGGGCAGTTCCGTACGGCCCCGGTTGTCGGCGGTGACCGGAGTTCCCTCGTTGTGGCAGAACGTGCGGGCCAACCCGCAGTCGTCGATCACCTTGATGCGGATGGTCCTGTCCCGGACGACCCGGATCGCCGGGTGTTGGGTCACTGACAAGGCATGCCTCCTGTCACTCGAACTCGAAGGTGAGCCGGGGAATCGCCTCGATGTCGATCCCGTACCGGCGGTAGACCTTGGTCGTGTTCTCGCTCGTCAGCTCGGCCAAGGGAAGCCCGAGCGCGGCCGCCGTCGCGTGGACGTGATCGGCGCTGTCCCCCTCGATCTCCAGGTACGGGGGGATCAGCGGCCACTCGTCGATCTCGACGGCCGCACCGCCCAGCGTCCAGGAGGACCGGCGGTTCTCCTGGTACGCCTTCGGCCGGTAGCCGAGCTTGCCGAGGAGCGTGTTCGTGACGTCGAAGTCACCGACAGTCGTCTCCGTCTCGGTGACGCCGTCGATCGCCTCGGAGTGAATCTCCTTGACGCACAGCGTGACGTCGGAACCGGTGTCACGCAGCCGGACCCACGCTCCGGGCCGGCCCGGAATGTCGTAGACGTAGCGGCGCTGGAAGCGGTCGATCACGTGCTCGGCCCCGGCCTCCACCAGGAGTGCGCGGATCTTCTCCGGCTCGACGTTGAGGATCTTCGCTTCGAACTCAGTTGCGGTCATGGGACGTTGACCTTTCCACGCGAGGTTTCGGGATGTGCGAGCGCGCGATATCGGCGATCACGTCGGCCACCTGCTCCGGCGTGCGGTCCGAACCGTCCACGCGGACAAGGCCGAGCGCCCGGTACACGCGGATGCTCTCGGCGACGTTCGACTCCTCCCGCTGGTGCCAGTAGCTCAGCGTCCCTCGCTCGGCCCGCCGCCGAAGGCGGTCCTGGCGAACCCCGTCCTGGCCCAGCGGCGGAGCTCGCCGATCCGTTCCCGTTCGGCGGGGAACCTCGTGGTGACGATGTGTGATCCAGGCTCCATGAGGGTGCCTCACTCACTCGGGGTCGGGGCTGTCAGGACAAAGTCCCTCCTGTCGCCCGAACATGACGGAACAGTCGCAGTGCGGCCTGGTAACTGCCTTGCACGAACAGCAAACCGTCCAAGTTGGCCGAGAGTAAGGTGTTGGCTACCTTCCGCTGTTAAACCGGTTAAACGGCATCGCCAGGAGACCCTCATGGGGCGCACCCGCCAGCCCAATGAACGGCTGGGCCAGCTCATCCGGGAAGCAGGCCGGCCGAACGAAGCCCTGGCCCGGGCCTTGTGCACCGTCGCGGCCAGCCATAACGATCCGGCACGACCGAGCCGGGCATCCGTCACACAGTGGGTCCGCCAAGGCGTCATGCCCTCCGGCAACATCCCGCAGTACCTCGCGCAGGTGCTCACCACTTGGCTGAACCGTGACGTCACCCTGTCTGCGATGGGGTTCGGAGACGAGCAACCTGATCTACGCGACTGGGGTTTGGATACGCTGAAAGCCCTGGCGGCTCTTGGACGGATCGACGTTGACGTGGAACGCAGACAGCTCCTTCGCACGCTCACGTACTCTCTCGGAGCGCTGAGCATTCCGCCCCGGCAGTTGGTGGGAGCACATGGCTCGCACCGGCAGCCGCGGCATCACGCAGCGCCGCGCCGGTCAGGCCGACGTCGATGCCGTCCGGGAGATGACGAGGCTGTTCTCCCAGCTCGACCAGCGCCGTGGCGGCGGGCACGGGCGCACGGCGGTCGCGCAGTACCTCCTCACGGATGTCGGAGAGTTCCTCCAAGGCACCTTCTCCTCCGACCGGATTCGGCGGGACATGTTCTCCGCAGCATCCGAACTCGCCTACCTGGCAGGGTGGACGGCGTTCGACAACGGCGAGCACCCCACCGCCCAGCACTACTACACGGTCGCCGTGAAGCTGGCGGCCGAGGCCGATGCCCCGCGATGGCCGGCCACGTCCTGCGAGCCATGGCACACCAGGCGGTCGACCTCCGGAAGCCACACCATGCCGTGAGGGTCGCCGAGGCGTCCATCGCCGGCGACCGGTACGGGCTCGCCAGTCCACGCGAGCGTTCACTCCTCGGTGTTGTCCACGCACGCGCTCTCGCCGCTGCGGGGCGCACCGCGGAGGCGAACGCCGCGCTCCTTCAGGCCGAGCGCGATCTGTCCGCGGCCTCGCCCGCGACGACGAACCGGCCCGGGTGTTCTTCTTCGGCGAGGCCTCCTTGGCGCACGAGACGGCGTCGGCGCTCCGCGACCTCGGCGACCTGGAAGGTGCGGCGAAGGAGTTCGAGCGCAGCGTCGCGACGCGTAGGGCATCTTCCTTCACCCGGACTCACGCGGTGACCCTCGGTCACCTGGGCCTCGTGAAGGCCCGGCAACACTCGATCGAGGAAGCCTGCACGATCTGGTCCCGGTCGCTCGACGCCATGCAGACGGTCCGCTCCGCCCGCACCCGCGACGTCGCCCTGCGAATCCGCAGTGCGCTGTCCCCCTACCGTGGTCGGAAGGTACCGACCATCGACGCCGTCGACAGGCTCGCCGCCGAGTACCTGGCAGCTACCATCTGACCCGCCGTCCCGGCGGGTCCGTTCACAGGAGGGGAAGCACGTGGGTGAGGTCTTCAGCGTGGAAGCGCTCGGGCATGTTGTGGGAGGCCGTACGGAACCGACCGACGACTACTGGGGCGGAACGCGCGCCATCATCAGGCTCGACGGCGACAGGTTCCCGCTCGACGCGACGAAGGGGCTCGAGGAATTCTCCCACCTCGACGTGATCTTCCGGTTCCACAAGACCGACCCGGCAGACCTGAACTTCGGCGCGCGCCGTCCCCGGGACAACCCGGACTGGCCCGAGGTCGGCGTGTTCGGCCACCGGAACATGCGGCGCATCAACTGGCTCGGATCCTCCCGCTGCCGACTCGTCAAAGTCGACGGCCTGGACCTGCACGTGGAGGACTTGGACGCCATCGACGGCACCCCGGTCCTCGAAGTAAAGCCCTGGTTCGAGGAGTTCGGCCCGCGCGGAGAGGTGCGCCAACCCGGTTGGACCACGGAGATGCTCCGCGACTACTTCGCCCCGGTGGGCCCTGCTCACTGAACGTCTCGCCTGGAATCACCTTGCTTCTGCCCCTGCCGATGGCAGGGGCAGGCATCTTCATCCCATCCTTCGGCCCGCGCCCCAGTTCCCTGGGGCGCGGGCCTTCTGCTTCCTTGCGTCCCTATCAGCGCGGCCCTCAGAGGTTGGAAGCAACGCCGCCGCTTCGGCTGAGCCGAAGCGGCGGCGGGCAAGGCGGGGTGGGGGTGGGCAAGGCGGGGTGGGGGTGGGCAAGGCGGGGTGGGGGGTGAAAGCACCGAGGCCACGGGCCTGGCGCTTCCACTCCTTCACAGATAATCGCGAGGTCGCCCAGGGCTGAAGGCCTGGGCGACCTCGCGGCCCGCCATCAGGATCGCTAGCCCACCGACGAGTAGGCGATGATGCCGCGGCGGAGGCCGTCGACGGCCTTGCGGGCGGTTCTGCGGAGTTCGGCGTCCTCGCCGGCGGCGTCCTGTATCTGGCCGAGGACGTCGATCAGCTGCTTGGTCCAGCGGACGAAGTCGCCGGCGGGCATGTCGGCGTCGCGCAGGACCTGGTCGAGGTTGTGGCCGAGGGCCCAGCGGTAGGCGACCCAGGCGAAGCCCAGGTCGGGCTCGCGCTGGCCGACGCCCTCGGCGGTGTTGATCCGGTGCTGCTCCTCCAGGGCGTCCAGGTGGCCCCAGATCCGGACCATCTTTCCGAGCGCCTCCTTGGCCGCACCCTCCGGCACCCGGGGGGCGCCGGCGTCGTCGGACTGGCGGGCTTCGTACACCAACGCCGAGGCGCAGGCGGCGAGTTCGGCGGCGGCGAGGCCGTCCCAGACGCCTTCGCGGATGCACTCGGAGGCGAGCAGGTCGAGTTCGCCGTAGAGCCGGCCGAGCCGCTTGCCGTCGTCGGTGACGGTGTCGCCGCTCAGGTAGCCGAGGTCGGTGAGCAGGGCGCAGACCCGGTCGAAGGTGCGGGCGATGGTGTGGGTGCGCGAGCGCATCCGGCGTTCCAGCAGCTCGGTGTCGCGGTGCAGCCGGTGGTAGCGCTCGGCCCAGCGGGCGTGGTCCTCGCGGTCGGAGCAGCCGTGGCAGGGGTGCTGGCGCAGTTCGGTGCGCAGCCGGGTGATCTCGGGGTCGTCGGCGGCGGCCGCCCGGCCGCGGCGGAACCGCTCGGGCTCGAGGTGGCCGGCCTTGGTGCGCAGGGCGGAGGCGAGGTCGCGGCGGGACTGCGGGCTGCGCGGGTTGAAGGACTTGGGGATGCGCACGCGCTCGATGGCGGCGACCGGGTGCGGGAAGTCGATCATGGCGAGCCGCTTGACCTGGCGCTCGGCGGTGAGCACCACCGGGCGCGGCCCGTCCTGGAAGTCAGGGTGGCGCGGGCCGCCGCGGCCGGAGCGGTTGACCGGCGGCAGGCCCGGGTCGAGGACCAGGGCGAGGCCGGCGAACTTGCCGGTGGGGACGTGGATGACGTCGCCCGGCTTGAGCTGCTCGATGGACTCGACGGCGGCCGCGCGGCGCTGGCTGGTGCCCTCGCGGGCGAGCTCGTTCTCGCGGTCCTTGAGCCGGCGGCGCAGCTCCATGTACTCGTCGAAGTCGCCGAGGTGGCAGGTCATCGACTCGCGGTAGCCCTCCAGGCCCTCCTCGTTGCGCTGCACCTGGCGGGCGAGCCCGACCACCGAGCGGTCCGCCTGGAACTGGGCGAAGGAGGTTTCCAGCAGTTCGCGCGAGCGGTGCCGGCCGAACTGGGAGACCAGGTTGACGGCCATGTTGTACGAGGGCCGGAACGAGGACTTCAGCGGGTAGGTGCGGGTGCCGGCCAGGCCGGCCAGCGCCTCCGGGTCGAGGCCGCGCTGCCAGAGCACCACGGCGTGACCCTCGATGTCGATGCCGCGCCGCCCGGCCCGGCCGGTGAGCTGGGTGTATTCGCCGGGGGTGATGTCGGCGTGGGTCTCGCCGTTCCACTTGACCAGCTTCTCCATGACCACCGAACGGGCGGGCATGTTGATGCCGAGCGCCAGGGTCTCGGTCGCGAAGACGGCCTTGACCAGGCCCTTCACGAAGAGCTCCTCGACGACCTCCTTGAACCGGGGCAGCATCCCGGCGTGGTGGGCGGCGATGCCGCGCTCCAGCCCGTCCAGCCACTCGAAGTAGCCGAGGACGTGCAGGTCCTCGTCGGGGATGTCGGCGCAGCGCTCCTCGACGATCGCCCGGACCTGGGCGCGATCGGAGTCCTTGTTGAGCCGCAGGCCGGAGCTGAGGCACTGCTGGACGGCGGCCTCGCAGCCGGCGCGACTGAAGATGAAGGTGATCGCGGGCAGCAGGCCCTCGGCGTCGAGCCGGTCGATGACGTCCACCCGGCCCGGCGTCCAGACCCGTCCCGGGCGGCCGTTGGGCATCGAGCGGCCCCGGCCGCGGCCGAAGCGGTCGCGCGGGTTGCGGTCGAGCTCGGAGCGGGCGAGCCGGACCAGCTCGGGGTTGACGGCCTTGCCGGGGTTCTTCAGGTTGTTCTTGGGGCGGCCGTCCCGGTCGGGGTTGGCGAACAGGTCGTACATCCGGTTGCCGGCCATCACGTGCTGCCACAGCGGCACCGGGCGGGTCTCGGAGACGATCACCTTGGTGCCGCCGCGCACGGTGTCCAGCCAGTCGCCGAACTCCTCGGCGTTGGAGACGGTCGCGGAGAGCGAGACGAGGGTGACCGACTCGGGGAGGTGGATGATGACCTCCTCCCAGACGGCGCCGCGGAAGCGGTCGGCGAGGTAGTGCACCTCGTCCATGACGACGTAGCCGAGGCCGTCGAGGGTGCTGGAGCCCGCGTAGAGCATGTTGCGCAGCACCTCGGTGGTCATGACCACCACGGGGGCGTCGCCGTTGACGGTGTTGTCGCCGGTGAGCAGGCCGACCTTGGCGGCGCCGTAGCGCTTGACCAGGTCCCCGTACTTCTGGTTGGACAGCGCCTTGATCGGCGTGGTGTAGAAGCACTTGCGCCCGGCGGCCAGGGCCAGGTGCACGGCGAACTCGCCGACGATCGTCTTCCCGGAGCCGGTGGGGGCGGCGACCAGCACGCCCGATCCGGACTCCAGCGTCTCGCAGGCCTCCAGCTGGAAGTCGTCCAGCGGGAAGTCGTACAGCTGCTGGAAGCCGTACAGGGCGGTGGCCTGTTCCTTGGCCCGGCGACGGCTGGCCGCGTACGCCTCGGCGGGGCTGAGCTCCCGGTCGTCCTGGGGCTCTGGATCGGGGGTGTTCATCGCCGTCCGGGTGTGGTTGGTGTGATCTCGCATCTCAGCGAGAGGTTACCCGGGAGGACCGACATCGATAGCACCGTTTTTCCGCACCACCGGATCAGTTCTCTCTCAGATCCATAGTTGCAAATGTCTTCAAGTGATCACGGACAAGTCGACTTCGGACGTCTTCGATCATTGCCGGTGGACCGCCGCCCGGCTTCCCTACGTTCGTCGTCGACCGGCAAGCAGCCACCACTCACGGGAGGACAGCCACGATGGCGAACCTGGAGACATCCCTCAAGGAAGCCATGGCGATCGACGGCGCCATCGGCGTCGCCCTGGTCGACTACGGCAGCGGCATGGCGCTCGGCAGCCTCGGCGACGGCGGCGAGATGGACCTCAACGTCGCCGCGGCCGGGAACACCGACGTGGTCCGCGCCAAGATGCGGACGATGGAGATGCTCAACCTGCACGACAACGAGATCGAGGACATCCTGATCAGCCTCACGAACCAGTACCACATGGTCAGGCCGATCACCACGCCCAGCGGCCGCGGCCTGTTCCTCTTCCTGGCGCTCAACCGCAACCGCTCCAACCTCGCGATGGCCCGCCACCAGCTCAAGCGGATCGAACTCGCGCTGGAGATCTGAACCCGGACCGACAGCAGAAGGGGGCCTCGTGACGACGGCGGTACCTCCCGGCCGAAGGCTGGGGGAGCTCTACCAGGTGAAGGCCGAGTTCTTCCGGATGCTCGGCCATCCCGTCCGGATCCGGGTGCTGGAACTGCTCCAGGCCGGACCGACGCCCGTCCGCGGTCTGCTCGCCGAGCTGGAGGTCGAGCCCTCCAGCCTCTCCCAGCAGCTCGCGGTGCTGCGCCGGTCCGGCCTCGTCACCGCCACCCGGGACGGCAGCACGGTGGTCTACGCGCTGGCCGGCGGGGACGTCGCGGACCTGCTGCGGTCGGCCCGGCGGATCCTCACCGGGCTGCTCGCCGACCGCAACCTGCTGCTCGCGGAGCTGCGGACGGACCCGGGATGACTCGCTTCGGACCCGGGGTGCCCCACTTCGGACCCAGAGTGCCCCACTCCGGCCCCGGGATGACCCGCTTCGGATCCGGGGTGACCCACTTCAGGAGTTCCGCTTCAGCAGTCCCGCCAGCCCGTCCGCCAGCCGCTCGTACTCGCCCGGCCGGTTGTACAGCTGGGCGCTGATCCGCAGCACCCCGCCGCCCGCCCAGGGGCGGACGGCGATCCGGGTGCGCAGCCGTTGCCACACCTCGGCCATCAGCGCCTTCGCCTGCGGCTCGGTCTCGCCGTGGCCGGCCGGCAGCCGGACGGTGCGCATCCAGACCCCGGGCGTCGCGGGCAGCGGCCGCAGGCCCGCCCGCTCGGCCAGCACCCGCCCGCCGTACGCGGCGAGCGCGGTGTTGTGGTCGGCCACCGCCGCCAGGCCGAGTGTGCGCAGCAGCTCGAAGCCGGCCGGGGCGGCCAGCCAGGGCGTGTAGTCGCAGGTGCCGCGCCATTCGACGTTGCCCGGGAAGCCCTTGTCGTGCTCCCAGGACAGCGCCAGCGGACGGATCCGGCCGGTCCACTCGGGGCGGACGGCGAGGACGCCGGTGGCGCGCGGGGCGAAGGCCCACTTGTGCAGGTTGCCGAACCAGAAGTCCGCGTTCGGGTCCGCCGGGGCGGACAGCATGCCGGGCGCGTGGGCGCCGTCCACGACGGTGGTCACGCCGCGGGCGCGCAGTTCGGCGAGCAGGGCCGGGCCGGCCACCAGCCGGGCGGTGGGCGAGGTGAGCTGGTCCAGGACGGCGACGGTCGTACGGGCGTCCACGGCGGCAAGCACGGCCGCGCGGACGGCGTGCTCGTCCGGCGCGTCCAGCGGGACCGGTGCCACGACCACCTCGGCACCGGTCTCGGCGGCCTTGCGGGCGACGGCCTGGGTGACCGCGCCGTAGCCGTGGTCGGTGACCAGGACCCGTTCGCCGGGGGCGAGCGGGAGGCTGTCCAGGGCGATCGCGACCGCCTCGGTGACGTTGGCGACCAGGGCGAGCCGGTCCGGGTCGGTGCCCAGCTCGGCGGCGAGCACGGCGCGGGCGGCGGCGATCCGGGCCGGGAGGTCGGCGAAGAAGCCGTCCGGGTCGAGCTCGTGCTCGGTCCGCAGCCGCTCCTGCGCGCGCTGCACAGGGACCGGCACGGCGCCGTACGACCCGTGGTTCAGGTGCGCCGCGTCCGCCGACACGCTGAACAGTCCGTCGGCGGCGGGCAGCGGAGCCGGGGGCTCGGCGGTCCACAGGTCCTCGATCACGGTTTCCTCCGCTCGCACGACACCACGCGTGGTGTGTGACATTTCACATGGCAGACTACTGGTCGGGGCACGCACCGCGCGACCACGATCGGGCCGTGACCATCACCGACGCCTTCCTTGCCCTCAGCGCCCGTACCGGCCGGTTCAGCTACGGCGCGCCGCGCGCGTACACCCTCGCCGAGGACGGTACCCGGCTGCTGCTGCTCCGCTCGACCGGTCCCGAGGACCCGGTCGACCGCCTCCACCTGCTCGACACCGCCACCGGCGAGGAGCGGACGGTCGCCGACCCGGCCGCGCTGCTGCCCGGCCGCACCGGCCGCCGCGACGACCTGCCCGCCGTCGAGCGCCGGCTGCGCGAGCGCACCCGGCTGGTCGCCGCCGGGATCGGCACGTACGCGGCCACCGCCGACCTCGCGGTCGCCGTCTTCACCCTCGACGGCAGGCTGTTCCGCACCGACACCGCCACCGCCAGCAGCGACGAACTCCCCGTCGCCGGGCCCGCGTTCGACCCCCGGCCGGACGCCACCGGCCAGCGCGTCGCCTACGTCGCCGACGACGCCCTGTACGTCACCCCCGGCCTCGAACCGCTCTCCCCCGCCGACGGCGCCCGCTGGGGCGTCGCCGAGTTCGCCGCCGCCGAGGAGCTCGGCCGCGCCCGGGGCCACTGGTGGCGCCCGGACGGCGGCGCGCTGCTGGCGGCCCGGGTGGACGAATCCGCCCTCCCCCGGCGCTACTTCGCCGACCCGGCCCGCCCAGCCGAAGCACCCGAGGACTTCGCCTACCCGCAGGCCGGCGGCCCCAACGCCGACGTCCAGCTCTGGGTCCTCGGCCTCGACGGCGGGCGGGTGCGACTGCGCTGGGACGCCGACGCGTTCCCCTACCTCTGCGCCGCCTCCTGGGCCTCCGACCACGAGGTGCTGCTCACCGTCGCCGACCGGCTGCAGCAGAACGTCCTGCTGCTCGGCGCCGACCCGGCCACCGGCGAGACCCGCGAACTCTCGCGCACCACCGACGAGTTCTGGGTCGACGACCTGCCCGGCACTCCCGACCGGCTGCCCGACGGGCGGCTGCTCACCGTCCACGACGCCCCCCAGGCCCGTGGCCTCGCCCTGGACGGCAAGCCGCTCGACACCACCGGACTGCAGATCCGCCGGGTGGTCGGACGGCTGCGCGGCCGGCTGCTCTGCGAGACCGGCCGGGGCGACCCGGCCGACCAGTACGTCCACCTGGTCGACCCGGACGGCGGCGCCCCCGAGCTGCTCACCGCCGAGCCCGGCATGCACTCCGCCCTCGCCGCCGCCGACACCCTGCTGCTCACCTCGGCCTCCCCCAACGGGATCCGCCGCCGGGTCCTGCGCGAGGGCCCGTACGACGCCGCGCTCGGCACCGGCGGGCTGCCGATCACCGACCTGAGCGCCGCGCTGCCGTACCGGGTCAGCCCGCAGCTCGCCCGGGTCACCGAACGCGACCTGCCGACCGCCGTGGTGTACCCGCGCGACCACGTTCCCGGCCGCCGACTGCCCGTCCTGCTGGACGTCTACGGCGGGCCCGGCTACCAGGCCGTGGCCGCCGAGCCGCGCCGCTGGCAGCTCCGCCAATGGTGGGCCGACCAGGGCTTCGCCGTGATCACCACCGACAACCGCGGCACCCCGTTCGTCTCCCCGGACTTCACCCGGGCGATCTTCCGCCGCTTCTCGCAGGCCGCCCTGGACGACCAGGTCGACGCCCTGCACGCGCTCGCCGCACACCACCCGGACCTCGACCTCACCCGGGTCGGCGTGCGCGGCTGGTCGTACGGCGGCTACTTCGCGGCGCTCGCCGTGCTGCGCCGCCCGGACGTCTTCCACGCCGCCTGCGCGGGCGCCCCGCCCACCGACTTCCGGCAGTACGACACCGCGTACACCGAGCGCTACCTCGGCCTGCCGCAGGACAACCCCGAGGGCTACGCCGACGACTGCCTGCTCACCGACGCGCCCGGCCTGACCAGGCCGCTGCTGCTGATCCACGGGCTGGCCGACGACAACGTGCACCCCTCGCACACCCTGCTGCTCTCCCAGGCGCTCAACCGGGCCGGGCGCCCGCACGCGGTGCTGCCCCTGCCGGGTGTCACCCACATGACCCCTGACGGGATGAACGAGCAGCTCACCCAGGCCGAACTCGCTTTCATGCGAGCCTCCCTGGGCTGATCCGTTGTGCTCCCCGGGCCGGGCTGCGACACTCCCCGCGTGATCGCCGCCCGGCCCGGACGGCGGCAACGAACGGGGAGAACCGACGAGATGAGGATCGAAAGACCCGGCCCGGTCTCGCAGCGGCAGTGGACCCCACTGACCGTGGTCAACGGCGGGCTCGCCTTCGCCCTCGAACTGGGGCTGCTGGCGGCGCTCTGCTACTGGGGCTTCAAGACCGGCTCCGGCACGCTCACCCGGATCCTGCTCGGGCTCGGCACACCCGCGCTGGCGGCCACCGCCTGGGGCCTGTTCCTGGCCGCCGGCGGGCCGAGGTTCCGGCTGCCGCTGACCGCCGAGATCGTGCTCAAGCTCGTGGTCCTGGGGACGGGCGCGCTGGCCCTGCGCGCGGCGGGCCGACCGACCCTGGGGACGGTCTTCGGCGTGCTCGCCGTGGTCAGCGTGGCCGTGGAGTACACCGCGAACTGACGAGCCGTCCACCCGAGGGCGTCGCACACTCCGTGCGGCGCCCTTTCCGCTGCTCCGACCTCTTCCACGTGACCCGTGACATGTGAAATATTACCTGCGCTTCACAACCCGTACGACCTGTGCTCCGAAGCACCCGCGCCCGAAGCACCCCCATCCCCCGGAAAGGACCGGTCAGTTGCGCAGACTGTCCGCGGCCCTCGCAGCCGCGCTCACCACGAGCGCGATAGCGGCCACCCTGCTGGGCACCCCCGCCCAGGCCGCTCCCCCAGCACCGCTCACCGTCACCGCCGCCGAGGCCGCCGACCCCGCCCAGCAGGGCGCCGAGGCCCCGCCCGCACCGCTCGTGCCCCAGGAGCGCGAGCGCCAGGCGCTCCGCAGCAAGGCCCTGGAGCAGCTCAACAAGGGCACCGTCGCCAAGAGCGCCGACAAGCGGGCCCCGGCGAAGGTGCGGATCGGCAACGACTACGTCCAACTCGCGCACCAGCGCACGGACAAGGTCTTCGTGATCCTCGCCCAGTTCGGCGACGAGGTCGACAACTCGACCCAGTGGAACGGCCAGCCGCGCTACGGCGGCACCCCCGGCCCGCACCACAACCAGATCCCCAAGCCGGGCAAGGACGACAACCACACCCTGTGGTCGCCGGACTTCGACCGCGCGTACTACCAGAAGATGTTCTTCGACGACACGCCCGGCGCCGTGTCGATGCGCAACTACTACCGCACCCAGTCCTCCGGCCGGTACGACGTCGAGGGCACCGTCAGCGACTGGGTCACCGTCCCGTACAACGAGGCCCGCTACGGCAGCAACAAGGGCCCGCAGGGCTCCGGCGCCTGGACCCAGGCCCAGGAGTTCGTCCGGGACGCCGTCAAGGCCTGGTACGACGGCGAGGTCGCCAAGGGCCGCTCCGTCGCCGACATCAAGGCGCAGCTCGCGCAGTACGACGTCTACGACCGCTACGACCACGACAAGGACGGCGAGTTCAACCAGCCCGACGGCTACCTGGACAACGTCGTCGTGGTTCACGCCGGCGTGGACGAGACCTGGGGCGGCGGCGCCCAGGGCGCCGACGCGCTGTGGGCGCACCGCAGTTGGGCCTTCCCGGACGCGACCGGGCGGACCGGGCCGGAGGGCGACAAGATCGGCGGCGCCCCGGTCGGCGACACCGGCCTCTACGTCTACGACTACGTCCAGGGCGGCGAGAACAGCGGCGTCGGCCTGTTCGCCCACGAGTACGGCCACAACCTCGGCCTGCCCGACCTGTACAGCACCAGCGGTGGCGACAACAGCGTCAACTTCTGGTCGCTGATGTCCTCCGGCTCGTACCTGGGCAAGGGCCCCAACACCACCGGCGGCTACCCGGGCGACCTCGACGCCTGGAGCAAGCTGCAGTTCGGCTGGCTCAACTACGACGAGGCGCAGGCCGCCACCCGCTCCAGCCACGCCCTCGGGGTGAGCAGCTACAACACCGACCAGGCGCAGGCCGTCCTGGTGCACCTGCCGGACGGCACCACCAGCACCGACCTCGCCGACCCCTACGAGGGCGGCAAGCAGTGGTGGAGCGACACCGGTGACAACCTCGACAACTCCCTCTCCCGGGACGTCGACTTGCGCACTGCCGCCGGACCGGCCGCGCTGGACGCCGCGGTCTGGTACGACGTCGAGCAGGACTACGACTTCCTGACCGTCGAGGCCTCCACCGACCAGGGCAAGCACTGGACCGCCCTGGGCGGCACCGTGGACGGCGCGCCGATCGGCAACACCAACGCCAACACCCCTGGCCTGACCGGCACTTCCGGCACCTACCGGAAGCTGCACATCCCGCTGGACGGCTACCTCGGGCAGCAGCTCCGACTGCGCTTCCACGCCACCTCGGACGGCAACACCCACGGCAAGGGCGTGCTGGTGGACGCCGTCCGGGCCACCGCCGGCGGCACCGAGCTGTTCGCCGACGGCGCGGAGAACGGGGCCGGCGGCTGGACCGCGGGCGGCTTCACCGTCATCACCGGCCGCGCCGCCGTCAAGCAGCACCCGCGCGCCTACCTCGCCGAGAACCGCCGCTACACCGGCTACGGGGCGTTCCTGAAGACCGGCCCGTACAACTTCGGCTACAGCGGCGTCACGGGCAAGGCCAACGTGGTCGACAACTACCCGTACCAGGAGGGCGTCCTGCTCTGGCTGTGGGACACCTCGTACGGCGACAACAACACCAAGGACCACCCCGGCGGCGGGCTGATCCTGCCGATCGACGCACACCCGGCGCCGATCCGCTTCGCCGACGGAACGCTGGTCAACGGGCGGGCGCAGACCTTCGACGCCACCTTCTCGCTCAAGCCGACCACGGCGTTCACCCTGCACAAGGGCGGGGTCGCGGTGCGGATCCCGGCCGAGCCGGCCGTCCCGGTGTTCAACGACCACACCGGGGTGTACGCCGACCCGGCCACGCCGCAGCTGACGGTGAAGGTGCCGGACACCGACACGAAGATCGAGGTCGTCCGGGAGTCCCAGGGCGGGCGGATCACCACCGTCCGGGTGGGCCCGGCTTCCTGAGCCGGTCGTGAGGAGGCCCCGGATCCCCCCGACGAAAAGGGATCCGGGGCCTCGTTCCGGGGCCTCGTTCCGGGGCCTCACCGCCCGAGGCGGCGGGCGGTGGGCGCGGCCGTGGCCACGCCGAGCACGGTGATCGCGGCGATCCCGAAGGTCATGTACCGGGCCGAGTCGACCGGGCTGTCCGCGCCCGGGTTGACCAGGGTGCCGGCCAGCGCCGAGGTCAGAGGGTGCCGACGCCCCACATCGCGGAGACCAGCCCGACCGCCCTGGTCCACAGCCGCTCCGGCAGCGCGCTGCGGATGACGGCGTAGCCGAGCCCGGCGACCAGCCCGCCGCCGAGGCCCTGCACCACCCGGCCGAGGATCAGCGCCGCCATCGACGGGCCGAGCGCGTTCAGTACCGCGCCCGCGCCGAAGACCAGGAAGCCCAGGACGTAGGCAGCGCGACCCCGCCCGCGAGGATCGAGGCGGCGGCCGTGTAACGGCGGGAGAAGAGTTCGCGCCACCCGCCGGAGGCCCCCTCGGACGGCGACTCCGCTGGGTAACTGTCCAGCTGGGCAACGGTCGTGTCGCTCTTCGCGGCAAGTGATCCGGTCATGTCGGGTACCGTAGGACTTCAAGAGAACTTGAAGTCAAGGAGCCGCCATGACCACCGCACCGGTCGATCTGCTGAGCGTCGGCGAGGTGGCCCGGCGGGCCGGGATCGCCACCTCGGCGGTGCGCTTCTACGAGGAGCAGGGGCTGATCTCCTCCGAGCGGTCGGCCGGCAACCAGCGCCGCTACCGGCGGCACGTGCTGCGCCGGATCTCGCTCATCCTGGTCGCCAAGCGGCTCGGCATCCCGCTCAGCGAGGTCGCCGAGGTGTTCACCGGCCTCCCGGAGGACCGGATGCCCGGCAAGCACGACTGGGAGCGGATCTCCCTCCGCTGGGCCGAGCAGCTGCGCGCCCGCCGGCTCGAACTGGAGCGGCTGGAGAACGAGCTGACCGGCTGCATCGGCTGCGGCTGCGTGTCGCTGCGCCGCTGCCGGGTGCTCAACCCCGGCGACGAACTGGCCGCCGAGGGGCCCGGACCCCGCCGGCTGCTGCCGCAGGAGGAGTGATGGAACCCGGTCGGACGCGGCCCTCGTAAGGTTCCCCGCCGCGCCCGACCGGGGGTCTCTCAGCTTCCCGGGACCTCCGGGAAGTGGCAGGCCGCCTGCCGGGTGCCCGGTCCGGCGATCCGCAGCAGCGGCCGTTCCGTCCGGCACAGGTCCTGCGCCTTGGGGCAGCGCGGGTGGAAGGTGCACCCGGGCGGCGGGTCGGCCGGGCTGGGCGGGTCGCCGAGCAGCACGATCCGCTCCCTGGTCCGCTCCGCCTCCGGGTCCGGCAGCGGTACGGCGGACAGCAGCGCCCGGGTGTACGGGTGCGCGGGGCTGCCGTACACCTCGGCCTTGTCGCCGATCTCGACGATCCGGCCCAGGTACATCACCGCGACCCGGTCGCAGACCCGCTTGACCACCGAGAGGTCGTGCGCGATGAACACGTACGCCAGCCCCAGCTCCTGCTGGAGCCGCTCCATCAGGTTGACCACCTGGGCCTGGATGGACACGTCCAGCGCGGAGACCGGCTCGTCGGCGATCACCAGCCGCGGCGAGGTGGCCAGCGAGCGGGCGATGCCGATGCGCTGCGCCTGGCCGCCGGAGAACTCGTGCGGGTAGCGGTCCAGGTGCTCGGGGATCAGCCCGACCAGCTCCATCAGCTCTGCGGCCCGCTTGCGCGCGGCCGCGGCGCTCTCGCCCTGGACGAGCAGCGGCTCGGAGATGATCCGGGACACCGTCTGCCGGGGGTTGAGCGAGGAGTACGGGTCCTGGAAGACCATCTGCAGGTCCCGCCGGTGCGGGCGCAGCCGGGCCTGGGAGAGTCCGCCGATCTCAGTGCCGTCGAAGGTGACGGTGCCCGAGGTCGGGTCGAGCAGCCGGACGATCATCCGGCCGGTGGTGGACTTGCCGCAGCCGGACTCGCCGACCAGGCCGAGCGTCTCCCCCGCGCCGACGTCGAAGCTGACCCCGTCGACGGCCCGGGTCGGCGCACCGGGCCGCCCGGTGCGGCTGCGCCGACCGGCGAAGGTCTTCACCAAGTCCCGTACGGACAGTAGTGGTTCGGTCAGTGGTTCGGTCAGCGGTTCGGACATCACAGCACCCCTTCCGGCACCAGCGGCAGGTGGCAGGCGGCCTGGTGGCCGGGGGCGAGCGGGCCGAGCACGGGGCGCTCGGCCAGGCAGCGGGCGTGCTCCTCGGCGGACGCGGCGGTGGTGCGGGCGCAGCGCGGGGCGAAGGAGCAGCCGGGGGCGGGGGCGATCAGCGACGGCGGGCTGCCGGGGATGGCCCGCAGCGGGGCGTCGTCGGTGTCGTCCAGGCGCGGCAGCGAGTCCAGCAGGCCGCGGGTGTACGGGTGCGCGGGTTGCGCGAACAGCCGGTCCACCGGGGCTTGTTCGGCCGCCCGGCCGCCGTACATGACCAGCACCTCGTGGGCGACCCGGGCGACCACGCCGAGGTCGTGGGTGATCATCACGACGCCGAGGCCGCGCTCCTGCTGGATCCGGGCGATCAGGTCGAGGATCTGCGCCTGGACGGTGACGTCGAGGGCCGTGGTGGGCTCGTCGGCGATCAGCAGGTCGGGCTCGCAGGCGAGCGCCATGGCGATCATGACGCGCTGGCGCATGCCGCCGGAGAACTGGTGCGGGTACTCGTCGACCCGGCGGGCCGGCTCGGGGATGCCGACCTCGGCCAGCATCTCCACCGCGCGGGCCCGGCCCGCCTTGCGGTTGGCCTTGAAGTGCACCCGGTAGTGCTCGGCGATCTGCTCGCCGACGGTGTAGAAGGGGTGCAGGCTGGACAGCGGGTCCTGGAAGATCATCGCGGCCCGGCGGCCCCGGACGGCGCCCAGCTCCTTCTCCCCGAGCCCGTTCAACTCCTGCCCCTGCAGCCGGATCGAGCCGGTGACGGCGGCGCCGCGGTGCAGTCCCATGACGGCGAGCGAGGTGACGGACTTGCCGCTGCCGGACTCGCCGACCAGGCCGAGGGTGCGCCCGGCCTCGACGCTGAAGGAGATGCCGTCCACGGCCCGGACGGTGCCGCGGGGGGTGTCGAAGGCGACCTTGAGGTCCTCGACCTCCAGCAACCTGGTCATCAGTACCTCACTCTCGGGTCGACGAACGCGTAGAGCAGGTCGACCAGCAGGTTCGCCGCGACGATGAAGAAGGCCGCGAGCAGGGTGACGCCGAGGATGACGGGCTGGTCGGAGCGGCCCAGGCCGTCGTAGAACAGCCGGCCGACGCCGGGCAGGCCGAAGATGGACTCGGTGATGACGGCGCCGGCCAGCAGGCCGCCGAGGTCCATGCCGAAGATGGTGAGGATCGGCGTCATCCCGGAGCGCAGCCCGTGCTTGACGGTGACCGTCCGCGGCGGCAGGCCCTTGGCCCGGGCGGTGCGGATGTACGGCTCGGACATCGCCTCGATCATCGAGTTGCGGCTCTGCCGGGCGTACATGGCCGCGTACAGCAGGGCCAGGGCGGTCCACGGCAGCAGCAGGTTGGAGGCCCACTCGAAGGGGTTCTCGGTGAACTGGTGGTAGGCGGGGTAGGGCAGCAGCCCGGCCGTCCTGACGACGCCCCAGATCAGCATGATCGAGGTGAAGTAGACCGGCAGCGAGGCGGTGCCGACCGACAGCACCATCAGCGTCCGGTCGATCGGCTTGCCCTTGCGCAGCGCCGAGGTGACGCCCGCGCCGAGGCCGAGGACCAGCCAGAGCACGGCCGAGCCGAGGGCGAGCGAGACGGAGACCGGCAGCCGGTCGGTCAGCAGGTCCCACACCGGCAGCCCGTACTCGTAGGAGTAGCCGAGACAGGGGAAGCCGCAGTGCACGGCGCTGGGGCCGGCGCCGTAGTCACGGCCGGAGAAGATGCCGCCGAGGTAGGCGAGGAACTGGTCCCAGACCGGCCTGTCCAGGCCCATCGCCGCCTTGACGTCGGCGAGCCGCTCGGGGCTGCAGGTCTTGCCGCAGGCGGCCGCGGCGGGGTCGTTGGGCAGCAGGTAGAAGATGGTGAAGGTGATGGCGCAGATGGCGAGCAGGATGCCCGCCACGCCGAGCAGTCGGCGGCCGAGGTAGAGGATCACGACCGGCCTCCCCGGGGGTCGAGGATGTCGCGCAGCGCGTCCCCGAGCAGGGTGAACGCGAGCACGGCGAGGAACAGGAAGGCGGTCGGGATCAGGAAGTACGTCGGGTCGGTCTCGTAGTACTTGATGCTCTCGGCGATCATCTGCCCCCAGGAGGAGGTCGGCGGCCGCACGCCCACGCCGAGGTAGCTGAGCGCGGCCTCGGTGGCGATCATGCCGGGGATGAGCAGCGTGGTGTAGGCGATGATCGGGCCGGAGACGTTCGGCAGGATCTCCCGGGTGAGGATCCGCCAGGAGCGGGCGCCGCCGACCTTGGCGGCCTCGACGTACTCGCGGTGCTTGAGCGACAGGGTCTGGCCGCGGACCACGCGGGCGATGCCGGGCCAGGTGAACATCCCGATCACCAGGGTGATCAGCAGGATCCGGTTGACGTCCTGGGCCACCGACATCATCGCGATCATGAAGATCAGCGAGGGGAAGGACATCGTGAGGTCCATCAGCCGGGACAGCAGCGTGTCGGTGCGGCCGCCGAAGTAGCCGGCCGCGATGCCGGCCAGGGTGCCGGTGACCACGACGACGGCGGTCGCGGTGAAGGCGATCAGCAGGGAGACCTGCCCGCCGTGCAGCACCCGGGCGAACAGGTCGCGTCCGGTGATCGGCTCGACGCCCAGCCAGTGCCGGGAGCTGATGCCGCCGAAGTCGCCCCGGGGCGTGCCGCCCAGGTACGGGTCGACGGCGCGCTTGTCGAACTCCTCGGGGGTCCAGCCGCCGAGCGAGCTCAGCGGTCCGGCCAGGGCGGCGGCCAGGACCAGCACGCCGACCGTGACCAGCCCGAACCGGGCCGAGCCCTTGGCCCACAGCTGGTCCCAGACCAGCCGCCACGGCCCGCGCCCGGCGCCCTTCTTGGCGCCCGCCGGCGTGGACTCGGCCACGGCGGCGGGCTCAGTGGAGGTACTCATCGCTGCCAGTTCCTCACTTGCCCTTGGCGGGGTCCTTGAGGCCGACCACGGCGAGGTCGATCATGCCGGCGTAGCCGGAGTTGCCGAACGCGCCGGCCACGTTGGTGCCCACCAGCAGGGGGCGGCGCTGCCACATCAGCGGGACGGCCGGGGCCTTCTTCATCAGGTCCTCGTCCAGCTGCTGCCAGGCCTTGTTGGCCTCGCCGACGTCCGTCATGGCCGCGATCTGGTCCATCCGGTCCATCGTGGCCTGGTCGCGGAACTGGCTGAGGTTGCCCTGGTTGCCCTTCTCCTTGATGGTCCGTCCGTCGAACAGGAACGGGAAGAAAGTCGCGGCGGACGGGTAGTCCGGGCACCAGCCGTTGATGGTCAGCTCGGGAGCGTTCTTGGTGTCGCCCAGGGTGTCGGTGAAGGCGGACGGGTCCACGGTGTTGACGGTGACCTGGACCCCGACCTTGGACAGCGACTGCTGGATCGCCTCGGCGCGGGTCTTGTCGCCGAGCGAGACGGTGAGCGCGACCTTGAGATCGGTCTTGCCGGCCGCCTTCAGCAGCTCCTTGGCCTTCTCCGGGTCACCGGACGCCGGGATCTTCAGCGGGTCGGCCTTGACGCCGTTGGTCAGCGACGGCGGCAGGAAGGAGGTCGCCACGTCGGTCACCGCGGGGCCGCCGAAGGCCGTCACCTGGGCCTCGCGGTCGACCGCCCACATCATCGCCTCGCGCACCTTCGGATCGTCGAAGGGCGCCTTGGCGGTGTTCAGGTACAGCATGTCCGTACAGCCGGTGCGCTCGGCCGCCATGCGGGCCCTGACGTCCGCCTTGGGCATCACCTTGGCGACGGTCTCGTGCTGCATCCAGGGCATGTTGATGGCGTTGGCGTCGGCGCCGTCGCTGGCGATGATCCGGTCGTCGGCCTGGCCGCCCTTGATGCCCTGGGTGACCACGACCTTGTCCGGGTAGGCCTTGCGGACGGTGTCGGTGGCCTGGTCCCAGTTGGTGTTGCGGACCAGCACCAGCTGCTTGCCGCGGTCGTAGGTCTCGATCTTGTACGGACCGGAGGAGAACGGCCGGGAGTCGTACTGGGTGCCCTTCTCCTGGGACTGCGGCACCGGGGAGAAGGTCGGCAGGGTGACGGTGTCCGAGAACTCGGCGACCGGGCGCTTCAGGTGGAAGACGATCGTCCGGTCGTCCGGGGTCTCGATGCTCGCCAGGTGCTCGCCGGTCAGCGGGCCCTTGTAGCCCTCGCCGCCCGCCAGGTACTGGATCGCGTAGTCGGGGCCGCCGGTGAGGTCCGGCGAGAAGGACCGCTCGACGTTGTACTTGATGTCGGCGGACTTGATCGGGCTGCCGTCCTCGTACTTGAGACCGTCCTTCAGGGTGAAGGTCCACACCTTGCCGCCCTCGGAGGACTTGCCCAGGTCGGTGGCGAGGTCCGGGACGATCTCGCTGCCCGCGGCGCCCGGCTCGGCCTTGAAGGTGGTCAGGGTGCGGTAGAGCAGCCGGGTCCCGAAGTCCATGTGCGGGACGGTCCAGTTGCGGGCCGGGTCGAGGTGGGCGAAGTCCTGGTTGGTCAGGACGGTGAGGGTGCCCCCCTTGGCCGGGGTCCCGCCGATGATCGAGCCGCTCTCCGCGCCCGGGCCCTTGGTGTCGGACGCGGCCGCGTCGCCGCCACCGTCGCTCTTGTCGTTCGTGCAGGCCCCGAGGCCGAGGGTGAGGGTCGCCGCGAGGGCCGCCGCGAGGGCGGCGTGGGTGCGCCTGGTCATGTTGCAACTCCGCTGTGGGGGGCCGGGTCTGGCCGCTCCGCCGTGTGACCCGTAACATAGTAATGTGAAATTGCACTACACAAGAGGTGGCGCCGCCCGTTACCGAGCTGTGTCCGTGCCCGCCCACGCTGGTGCCCCCGCCGCGCATCTTCCCAGCCCCGCCTAGGAGTTCACCGGTGACCCTCCCCCCGACCGGCCTCAACACCGGCAGCCACGACCTCCCCGTCACCCCCGCCCTCGCCGCCTTCATGGGCACCCGCTGGGCCGCCACCCCGCTCCCCGCCGACCGGCGCGTCCCCGGCCACGACCGCTTCCCCGGCCGCCGCGCCCGCCTCTCCGCCGCCTTCCCCGGCGAACGGCTGGTCGTCCCGGCCGGCCGGCTCAAGGTCCGCTGCAACGACCTCGACTACCGCTTCCGCCCGCACAGCGCGTACGTCTGGCTCACCGGACTCACCGGCGAGGACCAGGCCGACCACGTCCTCGTCCTCGAACCGGCCGGTCCCGGACTCCACGAGCCGATCCTCTACCTGCGCCCCCGATCCCCGCGCGACGGCGGCGAGTTCTACCGCGACCGCCGCTACGGCGAGTTCTGGGTCGGCTCCCGGCCCGACCTCGCCGAAGCCGCCCGACTCACCGGGGTCCGCACCGAACACCTCGACGACCTCGGCAAACTGCTCTCCGGCCCCCAGCCGCCCACCCGGGTACTGGCCGGCACCGACCCGCTGGTCGACGAGGCCACCGGGCGGCCCGTCGCCACCGTCGAGGACGGCGAACTGGCCGCCGTACTCTCCGAGTTGCGCCTGATCAAGGACGAGTGGGAGATCGGGCAGCTGCAACTCGCCGTCGACCACACCGTCGCCGGCTTCGAGGACGTCGTCCGCGCCCTGCCCACCGCCCTGCGCCACCACCGCGGCGAACGCTGGATCGAAGGCGTCTTCGACCTGCGCGCCCGCGCCGAGGGCAACGGCACCGCCTACACCACCATCGCCGCCTCCGGCGCCCACGCCTGCGTCCTGCACTGGATCCGCAACGACGGCGCCCTCGACCCGAACTCCCTGCTCCTGCTGGACGCGGGCGTCGAAACCGACACCCTCTACGCCGCCGACATCACCCGCACCCTCCCGCTCAGCGGTACCTTCACCCCCGTCCAGCGCCAGGCCTACGAACTCGTCCTCGCCGCCCAGAGCGCCGGCATCGCCGCCCTGCGCCCCGGCGCCCGCTTCCGCGACTTCCACCGCGCGGCCATGCGGGTCATCGCCGAAGGCCTCGCCGACTGGGGCGTCCTGCGCATCCCCGCCGAACAGGCCCTCGCCGAGGACAACGGCCTCTACCGCCGCTACACCCTCTGCGGCAGCGGCCACATGCTCGGCCTCGACTACCACGACTGCGCCAAGTCCCGCGCCGACCGCTACCTCGACGGCGTCCTCGAGGAGGGCATGGTCCTCACCGTCGAACCCGGCCTCTACCTCCAACCCGACGACGAAACCCTCCCCGTGGAACTCCGCGGCCTCGGCATCCGCATCGAGGACGACCTGGTCATCACCGAAGACGGCGCCCACCTGATGTCCGGCGCCCTCCCCAGGACGGCCCGGGACGTCGAGTCCTGGATGGCCACCCTGCTGGAGTGACGACGCCGTCCGGAGCGGACGGTCAGGCCACCTTGATCGTCCGCTCGCCCTGGCGCACGCTGACCTCGACCTCGCCGCCGATCGCGGCGGCGTACGCCCGTTCAATCCACCCCTGCGGAGGACGACATTCCCCACCCGGCGCGCGCCGGGCGCACTACCCCTGCGCGGCCCGCCACAGGTCGACGACGATCTCCTCCGCCGGGCCGGACCTTGCCAGCCGGTGGGCGGTGCCGGCCCAGAGGTGCATGGCGGTGGGGTCGGCGCGGCGGGTGGCGGCGGCGCGCAGCGGGGCGGTGAGGTGGTGGACCTCGGGGTAGGCGGGCGGGGCGTACGGGCCGTGGCGGTCGATGAAGGCGTTGCGCAGGCCACGGGCGGGGCGGCCGGTGAAGGCGCGGGTGACGGTCGTCTCCGGGAGCGCGGCGAGCGCCGCCCGGTGCGCGGCCGAGGCGCCGGACTCGTCGGCCCGCAGCAGGGCCGTCCCCAGCTGCACCGCGACCGCGCCGGCCCGCAGCGCCGCCGCGATCGCCGCACCGTCGCCGAGTCCGCCGGCGGCGATCAGCGGCAGCGCCGTCACCTCCCGTACGGCGGGCAGGAGTCGGAGCAGCGGCACCTCCCCCGGCTGGTCCGTGACCCGGTGGGTGCCCCGGTGTCCGCCCGCCTCCGGGCCCTGCACGCACAGCGCGTCCATGCCGACCGCCTCCGCCGCCCGGGCCTCCGCCGGCGTGGTGACGGTGCCGACCTGCACGGTCCCGACCGCCCGCAGCGCGGCCGCCTCCTCGGCGGTCGGCAGCCCGAAGGTGTACGAGACCACCGGCACCGGATCCGCGAGCAGCGCGGCGAGCTTGGCCTCCCAGTCGTCCCGGTCCGGCCCGATCTCCTCCGGCAGCTCCACCCCCCACCGCTCGGCCTCGGGCCGCAGCCGCTCCCGGTAGGCGGCAACGGCCGCCCGGTCCCCGGGGGGCGCCGGGACGAAGAGGTTCACCCCGAACGGCCGGTCGCTCGACTTCCGTACCAGCGCGACCTGTTCGGCCATCGCCGCCGCGCTCCGGTACCCCGCCGCGAGGAACCCCAGCCCGCCGGCCCGGTTCACCGCGGCCACCAGCTCCGGCGTCGATGCCCCGCCGGCCATCGGCGCACCGATCACCGGTACGGCAAGCTCGTCGAGACGCACGGCCATCGGGGCACTCCTCACGCAGCACTGCGGGTACGGGCCGCCCCCACCCTATGCTCGCCCACCCGACTCCCGCCCGCCCCACCGGACCAAGCCCCCGACCGGCCCCGACCGACCGTGGCGCCCGCCCCTACCGGATCAGCCCCCGCCCCCGCGCCTCCCGCACCGCCGCCGTGCGCGAGTCGACCCCCAGCTTGGTGTAGATGTGCACCAGGTGGGATTTCACCGTGGCCTGGCTCAGGTGCAGCCGCTGGCTGATCTGCTGGTTGGTCAGCCCGTCGGCGACCAGCCCCAGCACCTCGGTCTCCCGCGCGCTGAGTGCCGCCGCAGGCGTCCGCATCCGTTCCAGCAGCCGGTCGGCGACGCTGGGCGCCAGCGCGCTGCGCCCCGCCGCGGCCGCCCGTACGGCCTGGGCCAGTTCCTCCGGCGGCGCGTCCTTCAGCAGGTACCCGGTGGCGCCCGCCTCCAGGGCGGGCAGCGTGTCGGCGTCGGTGTCGTACGTGGTGACGACCAGGACCCGCGGCGCGCCCGTCCGGGCGGTGATGGCGGCCGTGGCCTGGGCGCCGTTCATCGCCGAGCCGGGCCCGAACTGCAGGTCCATCAGCACCACGTCGACGTCCGCCTCGGCCGCGAGCTCGACGGCCCGCTCGGCGGTCGCCGCCTCCGCGACGATCGCGAAGTCCGGCTCGCTCTCGAGCACCGCCCGCAGCCCGGCCCGCACCACCGGGTGGTCGTCGGCGATCAGCAGCCGGATCACGACCCGCCCTCCGAACCCGGTCCGACCGGCAACTGCACCGCCACCGCCGTGCCCTCCCCCGGCGTCGACTCCACCGTGAAGGTGCCGCCGAGGGCCCGTGCCCGGGCCCGCATCGAGGGCAGCCCGAACCCGCCGTCCCCGCCGGTGCGGCCCGCGACCGCCGCCGGGTCGAACCCGGCCCCGTCGTCGAACACGTCGAGCGCCACCTCGCCCTCCATGTAGCTGAGTGTCACCTCCGCCCGCGAGGCCTTCGCGTGCCGGACGGTGTTGCCGAGCGCCGACTGCGCGATCCGCAGCAGCGCGATCTCCTGCGCGGCCGGCAGCCGTACCGGGTCGCCGGAGACGTGCAGGTGGACGGGCAGCGTACTGTGCGCCGTCGTCGTCGCGCAGAGCCGTTCCAGGGCGACCGGCAGCGGGTCGCCGTCCAGCGCGGGCGGGGCGAGCGCGCGGACGAAGCGCCGGGCCTCGTCCAGGTTGTCCTGGGCGGCCTGCCGCGCCTGCTCGACGTACCCGGCGGCGGCGTCGGTGCGCTCGGGCAGGGCCCGCTGGGCCGCCCGCAGGAGCAGCTGGATGGAGCTGAGGCTCTGCGCGAGGGTGTCGTGGATCTCCCGGGCGAGGCGCTCGCGTTCGGCCAGCACCCCGGCGGTGTGGTGGGCGGCGGCGAGGTCGGCGCGGGCGGCGGTGAGTTCGTCGATCAGCCGGCGCCGCTCCTCGCTCTCCCGGTAGAGCGCCTGGTAGCCGAGCACGGTGGCGGTGGCGACGGCCGCGCCGAGGGCGGGCCCGATCGAGGCGGCGAGGCTGAAGCTGTGCTGGTGCCAGGACCAGGCGGCGATCGCCGCGGCCGCGGTGAGCCCGACGGCCACCGGCCCGCCGCGCCGCCCGAGCAGGTGCAGTTCCAGGAAGTACAGCGGGAACGCCAGCCAGACCCCGTCCTGGGTGGTGATCAGCACGCCCGCCCAGGTGACGCCGAGCAGTGCCAGCCAGAGCGCGGCCGCCCGGCGCGAGCGGCGGACGGAGGCCAGCTGCGGCCCGACCGCGTAGACGGCGCCCATCGCGGTGGCCGCGGCGGCGACGGCCGCCGGGTCGGCGCCGTGATCGGCGAAGGCGGCCCGCGCGACGGCGAGCGCGAGCAGGCCCGCCACGAGCAGGTGCAGGCAGACCTGGAGGACGCGGGCGACGGGGGTGGTTCTGGATCGTTCGGTCGCCATCCGTCCAGCCTAAGTTCCGCTGGCCGGCCCCGGCATCAATCAAAAGGTTGAACTCGGCTTCTGCCCTTTGATGCCCAGGATGCAATCCCCGGCTCGATGCCTCGGGGCCCTGCGATCCAGGACGGTGGGAGCGTCGGACATCACCTGTCCGGCACTCACCTGTGCAGAGGAAGGCCACCGTGTTCGTCGCCTGGAGGGACCTGAGGTTCGCCAAGGGGCGGTTCGCCCTGATGGGGACCGTCATCGTGCTGATCACCGTGCTGGTCGGCCTGTTGTCCGGGCTGACCGCCGGGCTCGGTCGGCAGAACATCTCCGCGATCACCGGCCTGCCCGCCGACCACCTGGTCTTCGGCAAGCCGGCCGACGGGCAGAAGCTCTCCTTCACCGACTCCCAGGTCACCCCCGAGCAGTGGCAGGCCTGGGCCCGCGAGCCCGGCGTCACCTCCGCCCAGCCGCTCGGCATCACCACCACCAAGGCCGCGGCCGACCGGCGCACCGCCGCGCTCTCCGCCTTCGGCGTCCCGGACGGCTCCGGGCTGGCCCCGCAGGGCACCCGGATCGCCCCCGGCCAGGCGGTGCTGTCCAAGACCGCCGCCGAGAACCTGGGCGGGCTCACCCCCGGCGCCGACTTCACCCTCGCCGGGCACCCGCTGCGGGTCGCGGCCGTCGACGGCGACGCCGCGTACAGCCACACCCCGGTGATCTGGACCAGCCTCACCGACTGGCAGCGGTTCGCCCCCGGCGGCACCGGCCACGCCACCGTCATCGCGCTCACCACGACGGAGGACGCCGACCTCGCCGCCGCCGACGCCCGCCTCGGCACCGAGAACCGCACCCGCGACGACGCCCTCGCCGCGATCGGCTCCTACACCTCGGAGAACGGCTCCCTCCAGCTGATGCGCGGCTTCCTGTTCGCCATCTCGGCGCTGGTGATCGGCGCGTTCTTCACCGTCTGGACGATCCAGCGCAGCGGCGACATCGCCGTCCTCAAGGCCCTCGGCGCCTCCACCCGCTACCTGCTGCGCGACGCGCTCGGCCAGGCCGTCCTGCTGCTGGTGCTCGGTACGGCCGTCGGCACCGCGATCGCATCCGGCTTCGGCGCGCTGATCGGCTCCGCCGTGCCGTTCGTCCTGGACGCCCCGACCGTCCTGCTGCCCGCCGCCGTCATGATCGCCCTCGGCGCGGTCGGCGCGGCCCTGTCCATCCGCCGGATCACCTCCGTCGACCCGCTGACCGCCCTGGGGAGCGCCCGATGAGTTTGGCCCTCGACCGCATCACCCTCACCTACCCGGACGGCGACGGCCGGCTCACCGCACTCGACGACGTCTCGCTGACCGTCCCCAAGGGCACCATCACCGCCGTCGTCGGCCCGTCCGGCTCCGGCAAGTCCAGTCTGCTGGCGGTGGCAGCCACCCTGATCACCCCGGACTCCGGTCAGGTCGTCATCGACGGTGCCGACACCGCGGGCCTCAGCCGGGCGGACCTCACCGCGCTGCGCCGCACCAGGATCGGCATCGTCTTCCAGCAGGCCAACCTGCTGCCCTCGCTCACCGCCGCCGAACAACTCCAGGTGATGGCCCACCTCGACGGCCGCTCCCCCCGCGAAGCCCTCCCCCGAGCCCTGGACCTCCTGGACGCCGTCGGCCTGCGCGACCAGGCCGCCCGCCGCCCGCACCAGCTCTCCGGCGGCCAGCGCCAGCGGGTCAACATCGCGCGCGCCCTGATGAACGACCCCACGGTGCTGCTGGTCGACGAGCCGACCAGCGCCCTCGACCACGAACGCGGCGCCGCCGTCCTCGACTTGATCACCGAGCTCACCCACCGCCGCGCGACGGCCACCGTCCTGGTCACCCACGACCGCACCCACCTCACGGCCGTCGACCAGATCGCCGAGGTCCACGACGGCAAGCTGACCCTGCCGACGGCAGCGCTCTAGGAAAAAACAAGCCGTCCACGCTCAGGAACACCGACGTCCCGGGCAGGTCGAACGACTGCCCGGGAAACCGCTCGACGAGCGACTCGGCCATGTGGCGCGCTGCTCCGTGCGGGAACCGCTACTTCTTGACGATCAGCACATCGTCCACCGAGAGCGTCACGGCGGCCCCGATCGACTCCGGCAAGGTGAACGACTGCCCCGGGTGGTGGACGGCGTGCACCCGGTATTCGCCGTCTCGCGGCTCGGTCAGAATCATGACCTTCAGATTCTTGCGGTCGACGATGAGGTAAACAGGCACTCCCGCACCGGCATACAGCGCCGGCTTGACTTTCAGGTCGGTCAGATGGCTCGACGACGTCACCTCGACCACAAGCCTGAAGATCGCCGGGTCGAAGTTGTTCGACTCGATCTCGTGGTCGGCATAGTCGGCGTCGACGATCGACATGTCCGGGATGGCGTAGTCCCATGGACCGTCAGGCAGCCAGAGGCCGATCCCCTGAAGCACTCGAGTGGTCTTACCGTGGAGACCTGCCACGATGAACGGAACGCTCATGGTGGTAAGGGAGTCACTGTGCTGGCCGTCTGCAGCCGGCGTCACCGTGATCTGTCCTCCGAGGATCTCGACCCGGTGCCCCACGAGCTGCTTGGAGATCAGCTCTGCAGTTTCGAGCAGCGTCATCTGCTCGAATGGCTCTTCCACTGCTGCGGCGGACATGGATTTCCTCCTGACTGCCGATGTCGAGACCATCATCGTAGAGCCCGGGCGTCCTCCGACGACCGATCCTCAACCTTCACCCGCACGGGCGGTTTGGCCTCCTACCGGGCCCGCAGGCGCAGGGCGGGGCGCTCCGGTTCCGCCGTCTCGTCCTGGCCGGCCCAAAGGGAGCGGACGTGGCTGAGGTGCCGTGTCATGCAGGCCTCCGCCGCTTCGGCGTTGCCGGAGATCATCAGGTCGAGCAGCTCCAGGTGCTCCTCCGCCGAGGAGACCAGCTCGCCGCGCTCGTCCAGCCGGTTGAGCCCGTAGAGGCGCGACCGCTTGCGCAGGTCGCCGACGACGTCCACCAGGCGTGCGTTGCCGGCCAGGCCCAGCAGGTCGAGGTGGAACTGCCGGTCGGCCTCCAGGTAGCCGATCAGGTCGTGCTTGCGCGCGGCGGCGACGATCGCCTCCGCCTGCGGGCGCAGCCGCTCCAGCTGCTCCTTGGTCGCGGTCCGCGCGACCTGGCCGACGGTCGGGACCTCGATCAGGGCGCGGATCTCGGTGTAGTCGTCGAGGTCGCGCTCGGTGAGCTCGGTGACCCGGAAGCCCTTGTTGCGGACGGCTTCGACCAGGCCCTCGCGGGCGAGGTCGAGCATGGCCTCGCGGACGGGGGTGGCGGAGACGCCGAAGTCGGCGGCGAGGGCGGGGGCCGAGTAGACGACGCCGGGGCGCAGTTCGCCGGAGATCAGGGCCGCCCGGAGCGCGTGGGCGACCTGGTCGCGAAGCCGCTCCTGGACGGAGATCAGGGTGCGGGGTTTGAGGTCGGCCATGGTGTTCCTCCGGGTGGGTGCAGAACACCAGCGTACAATGTCACGTTACGTTGAGTGTGCAACATTCCGTGATTCAAATACCCCGCCAGGCGCCGAAAGCCATGGTGGCAGCGGCCGTCGGCCGTGACAACGGCCGACGGCACACGATCTGCCACCGCGGGCGGGGCTACGCCGCGCGGAGACGGGGCTACGCCGTGCGGAACTGCCCGACCAGCGTGGTCAGGCTCGCCGCTCCGTTCCCGGCCTCGACACCCCGCCGGAACGCCTCCGCCAGGACGGCCGGCAGCGCGCCGTCCACCCCGGAGGCCTCCGCGGTGTGCCGGACGTGTTCGATACCGGCGAGCCCCATCGCCAGCCGGTCGACGTCCCCGTCGTGGTTGCCGGCCGCGATCCGCGGCGCGTAGAACGCCTGGAAGCCGGGCAGCGAGGCGGCCGTCGAGCTCAGGTAGGGCAGGAACTCCTCGGCGGAGATGCCGTTGGCCTCGGCGATCGCCGTGGCGTGCAGGTAGCCGACCAGGGAGGTCCAGAACAGGTCCATCTGGATCTGGTAGTACAGCTGCGCCAGCCCGGGGTCGTCACCCCGGTAGTCGGCGCCGGTGAGCACCTCCAGGGCGGCGCGGTGTCGCCGGAACAACTCCACCGGCCCGCTGTAGAAGGTGGACGACTCGGGGCTGCCGATGCCGGACGGCGGGCTCTGCACCCCGCCGGTCAGGTGCCCGGCGCCGCGTTCGGCGAGCCAGCGGGCGGCTTCGCGGGCCCGCTCGGGGGTGTCCGAGCTGAGGTTGACGACGACCTTCCCCTCCAGCTGTGCCTCGACCGACTCCAGCACCGCGAAGACCGCGTCATAGTCGGTGAGGCTGAGCACCACCAGTTCGTTCGCCGCCACCGCCACCTCCGCGTTCGGCGCCAACTCCGCGCCCCGGCCGACCAGTTCACCCGCCCGCTCGGCGGTACGGTTCCACACCGTGACGGCGTACCCGGCGTCCAGGAACGCCCCGGCCATGGCCCGCCCCATCGGGCCGAGCCCGATCACCGTCACCGAACGCTTCGACTGCCCCTGCTCGTGCTCGACGGACATGCGTTTTCCCTCCCTGAAACGAACGCTCTACCCAGAGCGCCGGAGTCGACGCTAGCACAGCCCTAGAACGAACGCTCTATTCATTTCATCCGCTAGGATCGCACCGTGAAGACCCCCAAGTCACCCGCGTCGCCCGCGTCGGCCACGTCGCCAGAGTCGCCCGAGAAGACCGTGACGCCCGAGAAGACCGCCACCGTCGGCACCCGCGAGCGGATCGTCCGGGCCACCTCCCGACTGCTGCAGCGCCAGGGGTACGAGGGCACCGGGATCAAGCAGATCTCCCGCGAGGCCGAGGCCACCCTCGGCTCCGTCTACCACTTCTTCCCGGGCGGGAAGCAGGAGTTGGCCGCCGAGGCGATCCGGCACGGGGACGAGGAGTTCGCCGTCATGCTGCGCGCCGGGCTGGGCTCCTCGGCGGACCCGGCCGAGGCGATCGCCACCTGCACCCGGATGCTCGCGCGTGAGCTGCGCGCCTCCGACTGGCAGGACGGCTGCCCGATCAGCAGCACCGCGCTGGAGACGGTCGGGCGAGCGCCGGTGATCGAGCAGGCCGTGGCCGCGGCCTTCACCAACTGGCGGGCCATCGTGGTGGAGCACCTGCTCGCCGCGGGCATCGGCGCGGAGGACGCCCGCGAGCTGGCCGGCACGGTCATCAGCACGCTCGAGGGCGCCGAACTCGCCGCCCAGATCGCCCGCAGCGAGGAGCCCCTGCTGGTCACCGGCAAGCACCTGGCCCGCCTGCTCGCGACCTACCGCTGACCACCGCCTGCCGCACCCGCAACCGCGAACGCGACCGCGCCCGGAAACACGAAGAAGCCGGCCCGGCGGGGGATCCCTTCCCACCGGGCCGGCTCCAGCTCGACAACTCCCGACCAGCGCCAGGAGCAACGGGACGTGGGCCTCGAAATCGCGCTGTACGACAGCGGCCGGACCACCGGCCCGCTGCACCTCTCGGTCGACCACGGCGACGCCCTCGCCGAGGCCCTGGCCGAGCACGCCCGCCCGCCCGACCAGCGACTCGGCCGGATCGACCCGTACGACGACACCTACCTCAACGAGCAGGACTCGGCCGCCGCCTTCGAGGAAGCCACCGCCCTGCTCGCCCGCTGCACCACCGAGGCACAGCGGGCAGCCGTCCGGGACATGCGCAACATGCTCGCCAACTGCGCCGCCATGCCCGGCAGTTGGCTCTGCTTCAGCGGCGACTGAGACGCCGGGGGCCACCGCATCGACTGAGCCGCCACAGCAGCCTAGCCCTGCCGGTACACCTCCGCCGCGACCGCCAGGTCCTCCCAGGCCATCCCGACGCTCTTGAAGAACCGCGGCCGCCCGGTCGGCACCGGCGCGTCGCCGCGCACCAGCTCGGCCAGGTTCCACAGCTGCCGCCCGGCCACGCCCGCCATCAGCAGGTCTCCGGCCTCCCGGGCGGCGACCGAGCGCGCCTCCACGTACAGCTCGGCGCGCCCGACCAGCACCTCGTCCACCTCCCGCGCGTCCGGCTCGTGCGAGCCGACCGCCGCCACCGCGGCGTGCGCGGGCACCAGCGCGCCGTCGAACAGCGGTGTGCGCGCGGTGGTGCAGCAGACCACCAGGTCCGCCTCGCCGACCGCCTCCGGCCCGCCGACGGCGGCCGTCAGCCCGAGCCCCCGCCCGTACGCCACCAGCGCCGCGGCCCGCTCGGCGTTGCGCGCGACCACCGTGAGCCGGGTCAGCGGACGGACGGCCAGCAGCGCGTCCAGGTGGCCGTAGGCCTGCGGTCCGGAGCCGAAGAGCACCAGGTGCTCCGCTTCCGGTACCGTCAGCCGCCGCAGCGCCACGGCGGTGACGGCCGGCGTGCGCAGCGCGGTGAGCGCGGCGCCGTCCAGGAGGGCGAGGGGCTGCAGGGTGGGCCCGTCCAGCAGCAGGTAGCTGCCGGTGATCCGGGGCAGCCCGTGCTCCGGGTTGGCGGGTGCGACCCCGGCGATCTTCACGCCCGCGTACGGTCCGGCGGCGGCCGGCATCAGCAGCAGTTCACCGGCCGGTACCGGGACGGCCGACCGGGCGGGTGCCGCTTCCGGGTCGAACCCGTCCAGCAGCACCCGCTCGATCGCCCCCGCAGCCCCGGCGGGCCCGACCCCGCCGGTACCCGGCACGGCATACTGGAGCGGCACAACCGCCGTACCGGGCAGCGCAGTCGGACTCACAGCAGGAACCCCGTCCCCAGCTCGTCACCGGGCTCCAGGACGAAGCCGTGCTCCCCGGTACGGGAGGCCGTCCCGCCGACCTCGGTGACGACGCCGTCGCCCAGAGGGTCCCCGCCCGGGAGCACCCGGCCGGTGAACACCGTGCCGATGATCGACTCGTGCCGCAGCGACTCCCCTGCCGCCAGCCGTCCCTCGGCGGCGAGCACCGCGAGCCGGGCGGAGGTGCCGGAGCCGCAGGGCGAGCGGTCGATCTGCCCGTCCGCGAAGACGGTGACGTTCCGCTGGTTCGACCGCCCGTCCTCCGAGGGGAGTTCGTCGTAGAGGATCACCCCGTACACCCCGGACAGCCGGGGGTCGCTCGGATGCCTCACCGCCTCCGAACCGGCCAGTGCCGCCCTGATCTCCCGCCCCACAGCGGTGAGTTCGGGCAGCTGCGCCGGTTCGACGGCGAGTCCGAGGGCGGCGGCCGACACCGAGGCGTAGCAGGCGCCGGAGTGGGCCACCGCGACCTCGGCCGTCCCGCGCGAGGTCTGCACGGGCAGCTTGAGCGCGCTCACCCGGGTGGGCACGTTGCGGAAGGTGACCCCGGTGGTGCGTCCGCCGGTGCGGTGCACCAGCGCGGTGACCCGCCCGGAGGGCACGTCGATCCGCACCCGTGCCACGCCGTCCGCGGGGGCGGCGACCAGTCCGGACTCGACCGCCCACGCGCCGAGCGCGATGGTGCCGTGCCCGCAGGCCGTGGAGTAGCCGTCCTTGTGCCAGAACAGGACGCCCAGGTGCGCCTCGTCGTCGTCCGGCGGCACCAGGAACCCGCCGTACATCCCGGCGTGCCCGCGCGGCTCGCGGGTGAGCAGTTGCCGGACCTCGTCCAGCGCGCTGGGCCGGGGCGCGGTGGCACTGCCGCCCGCGCCGAGCGCGATGGCCCGCCGTTCGGCGACGGTGTCGCCGGGGATCGCCGGCACGCCGTCCAGCACGATCCGGAACGGCTCGCCGGCGGTGTGGTAGTCCACCGTGCGCACGAACATCAGAGCGCACCTCCGCCCGGCAGCACGCTCACCGTACGGCTGACGGTGTAGAAGTCCAGGGCGGCCTGGCCCTGTTCGCGCTCGCCGTGGCTCGCGCCCTTGGCCCCGCCGAAGGGCAGGTGGAAGTCGACGCCGCTGGACGGGGCGTTGACCCGGATCATGCCCGCGTCCAGCCGGTCGGCGGCGGCGAGCGCCACGTCGAGGCTGCGGGTGTGCACCGAGGTGGAGAGGCTGTGCGGGGTGTCGTTGGCGAGCGCGATCGCCTCGTCCAGGTCGGCCGCGGCGTGCAGGACGGCGATCGGGCCGAAGAACTCCTCGCGGGCCAGCGGGTGTTCGGCCGGCACGTCGGCGAGCAGGGTCGGCTCGACGTACCAGCCGGCCCGCTCGGGCACCCGGCCGCCGGTCAGCAGGCTCGCTCCGGCCTCGACGGCGGAGTCCACCGCCCCGGTGAGCCGGTCCCGGGCGGCGGAGTCGACCACCGGTCCGCACACCGAGTCGTCGACCGCCGCGAGCGCCTTGACCAGGGCTTCGCGCAGCGGCTCGTAGGCGGCGCCGACCGCGATCACCCGGCTGGTCGCGGTGCACTTCTGCCCGGCGTACCCGGCGATGGCGGCCGCGATGTGCCCGGCGGCCTGCGCGATGTCGGCGTCCGGCAGCACCAACGCGGCGTTCAGTCCGCCGAGTTCGGCCTGCACCGGCACCCCGCGCTCGGTCGCGGCCCGCACCACGGCCCGGCCGACGCCGGTCGAGCCGGTGAAGGAGACCACGTCCGCGGCCTCGACCAGGGCCGCGCCCTCCTCCGCCCCGCCCGGCAGCACCGTGAGGACGTCCGCGGGCAGGCCGGCCGCGAGGGCCAGCTCCGCCAGCCGCAGCGCACACGCCGTCGCTTCGGGCGCCGGCTTGAGGACCACCGTGTTACCCACCGCCAGCGCCGGCGCGGCCTTCCAACTCGGGATCGCCAGCGGGAAGTTCCACGGCGCGATCAGCCCGGCCACCCCGTACGGGCGGCGCCGGGTGAGCAGCAGCCCGGGCCCGGCGGCGGTCTCGTGCACCGCCCCGGAGGGCGCGTACGGCGCCTGCGCGTAGTAGCGCCAGATCGCCGCGGTCCGGGCGACCTCGCCGCGCGCCTCGGCGAGCGGCTTGCCGACCTCGCGCACGATCAGCGCGGTCAGCTCCTCCGCGTGCGCCTCGACCGCGTCGGCGATCCGGCCGAGCGCCGCCGACCGGGCGCCGGCCCCGGCCGCGAGCCAGTCGGCCTGCGCCGCCCGGGCCTGCCCGACGGCGGCCCGGACGGCCTCGGCGCCGGGCTCCTCGACGGCGATCACGAGGTCGGCCGGATCGGCGGGGTTGTACGAGGTGATGGTCACAACTGGCAGCCCTTCAAGGGTGGTTCAGAAGGCAGAGGCAGAGGCAGAGCGGGAGCTACTGGCCCGACAGGGGCACCGCGGACGACAGGAGAACCGCGGAGGACAGGATCCCGCTCACAGCAGGAACCCCGCCGGGAACGGGTCGCTCGGGTCGAGGAAGTACTGGGCGGTGCCGGTGACCCAGGCCCGTCCGGTGACGGTGGGCACCACCGCGGGCCGCCCGGCCACCTCGGTCCCCTCGACCAGCCGCCCGATGAAGGTCGTGCCGATGAAGGAGTCGTTGCGGAAGTCCTGCCCGAGCGGCAGCTCCCCGCGCGCGTGCAGCTGCGCCATCCGCGCCGAGGTGCCGGTGCCGCAGGGCGAGCGGTCGAACCAGCCGGGGTGGATCGCCATCGCGTGCCGGGAGTGCTCGGCGGTGGAGCCGGGGGCGAGCAGCTGCACGTGGTGGCAGCTGTGGATGGACGGGTCCTCCGGGTGCACCGGCCGGTCGGGGCTCGCGTTGATCGCGGCCATCATGGCGAGCCCGGCGTCCAGGATCTCCTGCTTGCGCTCGCGCTCGAAGGGCAGTCCGAACTCGGCGAGCGGCAGGATGGCGTAGAAGTTGCCGCCGTACGCGAGGTCGTAGGTCACCGCGCCGTAGCCGGGCACCTCGATCTTGCGGTCCAGGCCGACCGAGTAGGAGGGCACGTTGCGGATGGTGACCGCCTTGGCGGCGCCGTCCTCGACCCGCACCTCGGCGACCACCAGCCCGGCCGGGGTGTCCAGCCGTACGGTGGTGACCGGCTCGACGACGGGCACCATCCCGGTCTCGACCAGCACGGTGGCGACCCCGATGGTGCCGTGCCCGCACATCGGCAGCAGCCCGGAGACCTCGATGTAGAGCACGCCGAAGTCCGCGTCCGGCCGGGTCGGCGGCTGCAGGATGGCGCCGCTCATCGCCGCGTGCCCGCGCGGCTCGTACATCAGCAGGGTGCGGAAGTGGTCCAGGTGCTGCTGGAAGTGCACCCGGCGCTCGGCCATGGTGGCGCCGGGGATGACGCCGAAGCCGCCGGTGATCACCCGGGTCGGCATGCCCTCGGTGTGCGAGTCGACGGCGTGGAACACGTGGCGGCTGCGCATGGGTCACAACTCCCGTACAGGTTCAGGTGGTCGGTGGGACCGGGCCGGCTGCCCCCGCAGCCGGCCGGTGAGGGGTGGTGCTACGCCAGGCCCTCGGCGAGCGCCTTCTCGGTGGCCGCGCGCACGGCCGCCTCGATCTCCGGGGTCAGCGGCTGGCGCGGTGCCCGCGCCGGCCCGCCCGGGCGCCCGGCGATGTCCATGGAGAGCTTGATGGCCTGGACGAACTCGACCTTGGAGTCCCAGCGAAGCAGCGAGTGCAGCGACTTGTACAGCGGCAGCGCGACCTCCAGGTCGCGCCGGACGGCGGCGTCGTAGAGCGCCACCGAGGCCTCCGGCAGCGCGTTCGGGTAGCCGGCGATCCAGCCGACCGCGCCGGCCAGCGCCAGCTCCAGCAGGACGTCGTCGGCGCCGATCAGCAGGTCCAGCCCGGGGGCCAGCTCGGCGATCTCGTACGCCCGGCGGACGTCGCCGCTGAACTCCTTGACCGCGACGATCGAGCCCTCGCCGTGCAGCTGGGCGAGCAGCGCGGGAACGAGGTCCACCTTGGTGTCGATCGGGTTGTTGTACGCCACGATCGGCACGCCCGCCTTGGCGACCTCGGCGTAGTGCGCGCGCACCGAGGCGTGGTCGGCCCGGTAGGCGTTCGGCGGCAGCAGCAGGACGGAGCCGGCGCCGGCCTCGGCGGCCTGCTCGGCCCAGCGGCGGGACTCGGCGCTGCCGTACGCGGCCACCCCGGGCATGACCCGGGAACCGTCGCCGGCCGCCTCGACCGCCACCTCGACCACCCGGGCGCGCTCCTCCGCGGTGAGCGTCTGGTACTCGCCCAGCGAACCGTTGGGGACGACGCCCTCGCAGCCGGAGTCGATCAGCCAGCGGACGTGCTCGGCGTAGGCGTCGTAGTCGACGGAGTGGTCCGGGCGCAGCGGGAGCGTGGTGGCGACCATGATGCCGCGCCAGGGACGGGTGGTGTCGTGCGAGGTGATGGACACGGTGTACTCCTTGGTGAGGTGTGACATTTTATAAGCGGGAGCGGGCCGGAGACAAGGTCCCCGCCCCGTCCGTTCGACAACGGGCCCGTCAGGGCGTACCCGAGGGTTCCTGCCCGACGGGAGAGTCCGGGGAGGCCCCCGCCGCCAGTTGCGAGAGCGGCACCGGGCAGCCCAGCGGCCGCCGGTCGGGTCCGGGACCGCCCGACTCCGATCGCTGGGCGGAGCCGGCCAGGCAGGCCACGGCCGGGCCGCACATCCGGCCCTGGCACCAGCCCATCCCGGCCCGGGTGAGCAGCTTGACGGTGCGCGGATCGCCCGCGCCCAGCTCGTCCACGGCTTCCCGGATCGCCGCGACCGGCACCTCCTCGCACCGGCAGACGTCGGTGTCCGGGCGCAGCCACCCGGTCCAGCCGGGTCCCGGCCGGTGCGCGGCGGCCATCAGCTCGGCGAAGGCCCGCAGTCGGGAGCGACGGCGCAGCAGCGTGGCCGCCGGCACCGCCCCGGCCACGGCGTGCGCGGCCAGTTCGCCCTCGACCAGCGCGAGGTCGGCGCCGCCGACGCCGTTGGTCTCCCCCGCCGACCAGAGGCCGGGCACGCTGGTGCGCAGCCGGGCGTCGACCTCCAGCGCGACCGCGCCGTCCGGCCCGGTCCGGGTCCGCGCGCCCAGCTCGGTGGCCAGGTCGATCTGCGGCAGCAGCCCGTGGCCGACCGCGAGCGCGTCACAGTCGATCCGCCGCTCGGTGCCGGGCACCGGCCGCCAGTCGGCGTCCAGCCGGGCCACCGTGACACCGGTGACCCGGTCCGTCCCGTGCGCCTCGACCACGGCGCTGCGCGGGCGCAGCCGTACGCCGTGGCGCAGCAGCGCGCCGCCGTGCCCGGCGCCCTCGAGCAGCTTGCCGGGGACGCTCGCCAGCACGCCCGGCCGCCGCGCGTACCCGAGGTAGGCGGTGGCCTCGACCACCGCGGGCACCTCGGCCCCGGCGGTGACCAGCGAGGACGCCGCCGCGAGCAGCAGCGGTCCGCTCCCGGCGACCACGATCCGCCGCCCGGGCAGCACCAGTCCGGCCTTGAGCATCGCCTGGGCGCCGCCCGCGGTGACCACCCCGGGCAGGGTCCAGCCGGGGAACGGCAGCTGTCGCTCGTACGCACCGGTGGCGAGCAGCACCGACCGGGCGCGGACGGTGGCCCGGTCGGTGCTCTCCGGCCCGCGGGTGACGTGCGCCGCGAAGCCCTCCGCGGTGCGCTCCAGCGCCCACACCTGGTGCCCGGCCCGGAAGGCGATCCACCCGGCCGCCTCGGCCGCGCTCAGCCGCTCGGTCAGCCCGGCGTAGACCGACCAGCCGTGGTGCAGCCGGTCCGGACGGGCGGCGCCGAGGCCCGGCGCCGGGTGCCGGTAGTACTGCCCGCCGGTGCTCTGCCCGCCGTCCAGCAGGACGCAGCGCAGCCCGAGGTCGGCGGCGGTGACGGCGGCGGCGAGCCCGGCCGGCCCGGCCCCGACCACCGCGAGGTCGAACAGCGCGGAGCCGGACGTCGGGGAGCCGGACGGCAGGGAGTCAGACGGCGAGGTCGGCACGGCCGTGGCCCTCCTGGGTGGTGACGGTGGTGCCGGGCTCCGCGGGGAGCAGGCAGGTGCGCTGGTTGGGTCGGCCGTTCACGGTGGCCAGGCAGTCGAAGCAGCTGCCGATCCCGCAGAACGCCCCGCGCGGCTTGCCGCCGACCCGGGTGGTGCGCCAGGCGAGCACGCCGTCGGCCCAGAGCGCGGCGGCGATCGACTGCCCGGGCAGCGCGGGGACGGGCCGCCCGTCGAACTCGATGTGGTGGGCGGGCCCGGGCTCGGCCTCGACCAGCCGGGCGGGGGTGCGGCGGCGCATCGGGGGCGTCTCCAATCCAGGACGGAATCTCATGACGGGCGGTCGCGGGGCCGGTGTCACGCGGCCGGGAACCGGTCCGCGCGGAACGGCGCGAGGTCCAGGTCCGGCTGCTTGCCGGCGAGCTGCTCGCTGATCAGCAACCCGGTCGCCGGGGCCAGCCCGATGCCGGCCCCCTCGTGCCCGCAGGCGTGGTACAGCCCGGGCACCCTGGGGTCCGCGCCGATGGCGGGCAGGTGGTCCGGCAGGTACGGGCGGAAGCCCCGGTAGACGCGCATCACGGTGACGTCGGCGAGCACCGGGAAGAGCGCCGCGGCCTGTCCGGCCAGCCGGCGCAGCACCTCCTGGGAGAGCGTGCGGTCGAAGCCGACCCGCTCCCGGCTGGCGCCGATCAGCACCGGCCCGCCCGGGGTGCCCTCGATCACGGCGGAGGTCTCCAGCCCGGCCGAGCCGCTGGCCACGTTGGCCACGTAGTCGGCGGCGTAGACCTTGTGCCGGACGACCCGCGGCAGCGGCTCGGTGACCAGTACGAAACCGCGCCGGGGCATCACCGGCAGCTGCACCCCGGCCAGCGCGGCCAGTTCGCCGCCCCAGGTGCCGGCCGCGTTCACCACGGCGGGCGCGGCCAGTCGGCGGCGGTCGGTCCGTACGCCGCGCACGGCGCCGTCCGGTCCGCGGTCGACCGCCGTCACGGTCTCCCCGGTGATCAGCTCGGCACCCATCCGGCGGGCCGCGCGCAGCAGGTGGGCGGCGGCCAGGGCGGGCTGGACCTGGGCGTCCTGCGGGTAGTGGAAGCCGCCGGCCAGGCCGGGGGCGAGATGCGGCTCCAGCTCGCGCAGCCGCTCGCCGGGCACTTCCTCGGCGTCCACCCCGACGGCGCGCTGCCCGTCGGCGAAGGCGCGCAGCGCCTCCTGCCCGGCGGCGGTGGAGGCGACCACCACGCCGCCCTTGGGCTCGTACTCGACGGCCGCGCCGAGCTCCTCGGCGAGCTCGCGCCAGAGCCGGGTGCTGAGCAGGGCGAGGTCGAGCTCCGGCCCGGGCTCCTTGTCGGAGACCAGCAGGTTGCCCTCGCCCGCGCCGGTGGTGCCGCCGGCCACCGGCCCGCGGTCCACGACGGTGACGGCGAGCCCGGCGCGGGCGGCGTAGTAGGCGCAGGCGGCGCCGACCACTCCGGCGCCGACCACGACGACGTCCAGGGGAGGTCTCTCGGTCTTCAGCACGCCAGTAATATGTCACATGCCATCCACCCTGCCAAGACCACGCCCCGGAAGCCGCATCCCGGAATACCGCAGACAAAAGCCCCGGCCCACCGCTCGGAGGCGACGGGCCGGGGCTCAGGGCGGGTCACCGGCTCAGGTGATGTCGTCCAGCTGCTCGTGGCGCGCGGCCGGCACCGGGGCGCCGGAGGCCGTCGGCGCCGCCGAGGCCTGGACCGACTCCGCACCGGACACCGGCTGCACGGTGAGGTCCAGGTGCGACGCCTCCTCGTCGTCCAGCAGCGCGTCCGGGTTGCGGCGCGCCTTGCGCCGGTCGTTGATCAGCGCGATGGCCACCGCGGCGAAGTACAGCCCCCAGATCGGCGCGGCCAGCAGCAGCATGCTGAACGGGTCGGCACCCGGGGTGGCGAACGCGGCGAACACGGTGATGCCCATGACCATCCCGCGCCACCAGCTCAGCAGCCGCTTGCCGCTCACGATGCCGACCTGGTTCAGCATCACCAGCAGCAGCGGGAACTCGAAGGCCAGGCCGAAGACCAGCACCATCCGGGTGGCGATGTCGAGGTAGTCCTCGGGCGGCAGGATCGGCGTGGTGTTGTTCGGTGTGAACGAGAGCAGCACGTCGACGGTGACCGGCAGCACCATGATCGCGGCGCCCACACCGGCCAGGAACAGCGGAGCCCCGCAGGCCATGAAGACGGCCGCGTACTTCTTCTCGTGCCTGTGCAGACCGGGCGCCACGAAGGCCCAGACCTGGTAGAGCCAGACCGGCACGGCCCCGACCACACCGGCGGTCAACGAGACCTTGAGCATCCAGGTGAAACCGGCGGTCAGACCGATGTTGGAGACGAGGGCGCACTTGCCCTCGTACTGCGAGGCGGTCTCCATGGTGCACCGCGGCAGGGGCTTCAGCAGGAATTCCTCGAGCTGCTTGTGGTAGACCGCCGCGACGATCGTGATCACCACGATGGCCAGGACCGACTTGACCACCCGGTTGCGCAGTTCCCGCAGGTGGTCGGCGAGGGCCATCCGCCCCTCAGGGTCCTTGGACGCCTTGGACGCCTTCGGCGCCTTGGAGAACTTGCTCAACCCCGGTCCTCAAATCGTGCGTCGAGGCCCGCCGGTCGACGGGCCTCCGTGGTCGCGTACGGCATGTGCACCGCCCTCAGTGCGGGCCGCCGTCCCGGCGCATCGCCTTGGTCTCGCTCTTCAGGATCCGCAGCGCCTGTCCCAGCGACCGCGCCACCTCCGGCAGCCGCTTGGCTCCGAACAGCACGATGGCGAGAACCACGATCACCACGATCCCGGTCATCGAGATGCGCATGCGCGACCACCTTCAGTCATGGCAGCCCGACGGGCCGTCCGCTGCGGATGGTAACCGCTGCGGATGACGCCATGACGACGGCCGCCCGAACAGGACAGCGGCCCCCGCTACACGGTTCAGGAGCCATCTGAGAGCGTAACCCGCCCTTACCTCCGCGCAGCAGCCCCCGTACGCCGACGACCGTTCCGTGCTAAGCGGCCCGGGCCCCGGTGCTCGGCACCGCGTCCGCCAGCTCCTGCCCCGCCGAGGCCAGTGCCCGCGAGGCCGCGTCCACGCCCTTGGCGAGCGCCCGCACGTCCAGCCAGAGCCGGATCGCGAGGACCCCCAGGACCAGCAGGCCCGCGGTGGCGAGCAGGACGGCGGCGACGAGCATCCAGGACATGCGCCCCACCCTATACGGGGGTCAGCCCTCGGCCGGGACGAGCCGCATGGTGCGCACCCCGGCCCCGGTGAGCGCCTCGACGATCTTCTCCCCGGCCTGCTTGCGCACCGCCGCCCCGCACAGCGGGCAGCCGAAGCTGTAGTGCGCCTGGGCCGGGGTTCGACCGAGGGTCAGCCGGAACGCCTCGGCCGGGAGTTCCACCTTCTCCCGGCACTCCGAGCAGTACACCTTGAATCTGGTCCCGGGTTCCACCGCTCAGACCTGCCCCTCCCCGTAGGCGGCCAGGGCCTCCCGCGCGGCCGAGCGCGCCTGCTCGGCCAGTTCGGGCGGCGAGACGATCCGGCCGTCCCGGCCCAGCCGCAGCGCCAGCGGGCGCAGCTGGGAGGGGTCGGCGCTGCGCAGGGTGATCCGCAGCCCGCCGTCGGGCAGTTCCTCGGCCCGGTCGTGGGTGTAGTACTCGGCGACCCAGCGCCCGCCGGAGGAGACCTCGACGACCACCTCGGGGTCGTCGGCCGCCGGGTTGACCAGCCCGCCGCTCAGGTCACGCGGCTCGCGCCGGGGCGGGTCGGCCGGGACGTCCAGGACGCGGATCTCGGCGACCCGGTCCAGCCGGAACATCCGGTGGTCCTCGGAGGTGCGGCACCAGGCCTCGAGGTAGGTGTGCCCCTCGGTGAGCAGCCGGATCGGGTCGACCTCGCGCTCGGTCATCCCGCCGCGCCCGTGCGAGTAGTAGCGCAGCCAGAGCCGACGGCCCTCGCTGAGCGCGCGGTCGATGTCGGCGAACACGTGACTCTCCGCCTCGAACGTGACGCCGACCCGGGCGCTGCCCTCGGCGCTCTCCCCCGCCGCGTTCTCGATCTTGGCGACGGCCCGGGTGAGCGCCTCCCGGTCGCCGGCCCGCAGCCCGGGCAGCCCGGCTACCGCGCGGGCGGCCACCAGCAGCGCGGTCGCCTCGTCGGCGGCCAGCCGCAGCGGCTGGGCCACGTCGTCGACGTTGTGCCACCAGATCCGCTCGCCGTCGGTGTCGATGTCGAGCAGGTCGCCGCCGCGGAAGCTGGTGCCGCACATCGGCAGCACGTTGAGGTCCCCGATCAGCTCGCGCTCGCTGATCCCGAAGGCCCGGGCCACCTCGGCGACCTCGGCCCCCGGCCGCTCGCGCAGGTAGGTGACCAGCGACAGCATCCGTCGCGTCTGGTCGATCGCGTTACTCATGCGTCCACGCCTTCCACGTCCAACCCCGCGACCGCCCGCAGCCGGTCGACCACATCCGCCCGCAGCTCCTCCGGCCCGAGCACCACCACGTCCGGCCCGAACTCCGCCAGGTCGGCGCCCAGCCCGTTGCCGTACGGGATCTCCAGCTCGTCCCAGCCCTCGTCCACCCGGGTGGTGCTCAGCGCCTTGGTGCGCAGCGGGAAGCCGGCGCCCCGGCGGACCCGGACGGTCGCGGTGGCGGTGGCCCCCTCTCCCGCGAACTTCGCCACGGTGGCCCGGACGTCCACGTGCTCGGGCACGGTGCCGAGGAAGGCCCCGTTCTTCGCCCGCACCTTGCCGGTGATCCGGCTGAGCCGGAACACCCGTGCGTCACCGCGGTCGCGGTCGTACCCGGCCAGGTACCAGTGCCCGCGCCAGCACTCCAGCGCCCACGGCTCGACGCTGCGCTGCTCGACGGTGGCGGCACCGGCCTTGCGGTACTCGAAGGTGACCGGACGGCGGTCCCGGGCGGCGGTGAGCAGCGGCTCGAACGCGGCCTCCCGGGCGGGGATGCGCGGCTCCAGAGCGGTGCGGCCTTCGGCCTCGGCGAACGGCACCCCGGCCGCGCGCAGCTTCTGCAGCGCACCGCTGGCCGCACCGGACATCTTGGCCTGCTGCCAGACCCGGGCCGCCAGGGTCAGCGCGGCCGCCTCCTCGGCGTCCAGCGCGATCTCCGGCAGCCGGTTGCGGTCCGCGCGGGCCAGGTAGCCGAGTTCGCCGTCCAGGGCGCTCTCGTCGACGTCGATCACCAGGCCGAGCTCGCGCAGGTCGTCCTTGTCCCGCTCGAACATCCGGTTGAAGGCGTCCTCGCTGCTGCTCTGCCAGGCCTCGCGGTACGCCTCGATGGATTCCCGCAGCTCCTTCTTGGAGAGCGGACGTCTGGTGTTCATCAGGCACAGGGCGAGATTCATCAGCCGCTCTGCCTTGGCGATCGCCATCGCTGACCCTTCCGGTGTTGCCGCGCCGCGCGCGGAGTGCGCCAACCGGGCGATCACCACCCGGCGGGACCGACCGTACCGGTAGCGGTACGCAGTGCAAAAGCGGCCTCCCCGAACGCCTGCGGGGCGGGCCCGGACACGCCCGTGGGCCGGGCCCCCGGAGGGGTCCGGCCCACGGCGCGGTCAGGCTCAGACAGCCAGCAGGTCGACCACGAAGATCAGGGTCGAGTTCGCCGGGATGAGCGGCGACGGCGACTGCGCGCCGTACGCCAGCTTCGCCGGGATGGTCAGCTCGCGGCGGCCGCCGACCTTCATGCCGACGACGCCCTGGTCCCAGCCCTTGATGACGCGGCCGCCACCCAGCGGGAAGCGGAACTCGTTCGGGCTCCGGTTCCAGCTGGCGTCGAACTCCTCGCCGGTCTCGAAGGTCACGCCGACGTAGCGGACGCTGACGTTCTGACCCTTCTTGGCCTCGGCGCCGTCGCCCACGACGATGTCGCGGATCTGCAGCTCCGTCGGGGCGTCGCCGATCGGGAAGTCGATCTCGGGCTTCTCGTTGAGGTTGACGCTCACAGTCCCTCTTCTCACGTTTCGCGTTGCATTCACGACCAAGCGGCGGGCGCCCGTACCCAGTCCGCCCGGACGGAAGTCCGGGCGGACCACGGTACCGGCGCCCGCCGCCCGTCCGGGCCCGGCACGGCCGGACCCGGAGGTCACACGCACACCATTGTCACCCGAAAGTGGATCAGCCCTGACCGGCGTCGAGGATGTCCACCACGAAGACCAGCGTCGCACCGGGCGGGATGTCGCCCTGGCCCTTGTCGCCGTAGCCCAGCGCGGCCGGGATCACCAGCTCGACCCGGCTGCCCACGGTCTGGCCCTCCAGGCCCTGGTCCCAGCCCTGGATGACCTGGCCACCGCCCACCGGGAAGGTGAACGCCTGACCCTTGCTGAGCGAGGAGTCGAAGACCTTGCCGCTCGAGAACAGCGCGCCGGTGTACTGGACGACGACCTTCTCGCCCTTCTCCACCTTCGGCCCGCTGCCCTTGATCAGGACGTGGGACTTCAGCTCGGTCGGGTCCTTGGCGCCGGCCACCGGGGTGATCTCGGCGGGCTTCTTGCCGTTGTCCTTGACCTGCGGGAAGTCCGCCGGCGGCGGGGTGACGGTACCGCTGACCACCGAGTCCGGCGCGTTGGCGTTGCGGATGTCGATCACGAAGATCAGGTCGTCCTTGGCCCCGATCGACATGTCGGCCTTGCCCTGGGAGCCGAACGCGGCGGCCGGCGGGGCCACCACCAGCAGCCGGCTGCCGGCCTTCTTCCCGATCACGGCCTGGTCCAGCGCCGGGATCAGCGAGTCCGTGCCGGCCTGGAAGATCTGCGGCTTGCCGTTGGCGTCGTACGAGCTCGGGATGTCCTTGCCGGTGTTCCAGTCCTTGGCGGTGTAGTCCACCGAGGTCCAGGAGTTCTTGTCCACCTTGGCGCCGGAGCCCTCGGAGAGCACCTTGACCACGAAGGAGCCGTCGGACTTCTCGCCCGGCACCTGGATGTCGGCCTTCTTGCCGAAGTCGCCGGTGACGGTCGGCAGCACCTTGGCGGTGTCCTTGATCGGCGGCACCGGCTCGGCGCTCGGCGTGGGCGGCGCGGTCTTCGCGGCGTCCGGCTTGGCGGCGGAGGCGGTGTCCTTGTCGCCGCCGTCCTTGTTCACCAGGTACAGCGTCACGGCACTGCCGGCCAGCAGCACGGCCAGCACCGTGCCGAGGATCACACCGAGCTTGCCGACACCGGGCGGGTTCTCGTCGTACCCGGCCTCGGAGGTGTCGGACCGGCGCACGGTGGAGGCGAAGATCTGCGGGGCGTCGTCCGCCTTCGCGCCACCCGGGGCCCGCGGCGCGTCGCCGGGCTGCGCCCAGCCGGCCTGCTGCTTCAGGATCGACGGCGGGACGACGATCGACTCGCCGTCCCCCGGAAGCGGGCCGCCGGGGCGGGAGGCGGCCGGGTCACCCGCAGAGCTGTCGTTCGCCGCGGTGCCGGCCCCGCCCGGGCTCGGCGTCTTCTCAGTCATGACTCCCCATCCATCTCGCCACAGGTCTTCCAGGTCTGCGCCCGGCGTGCTGAGCGCCGGCCTTCCGTCGCACCGCCCGCCCCGGACCTCGGCGCCGAACGGCGCCTGCCACAGCGCGAGGGCAGTATGACAGCTCAGGATGAGGGCGGACGCTTCGTTGTACGAGCGTCCGCCCAAGCGTACGGAATCCCCCGGGTGACTTCCTAGGGCTTGCCCGGCGGATCTTGCCAGGGTCGCGACAACGACCGCCGGACCGCCGCTACACCGCTACACCGCTACACCGCTTCCAGGATGTCGATCACGAAGACCAGCGTGGAGTTCGGCGGAACGGAGCCCTGCGCCTTGTCCTGGTACGCCAACGCGGGCGGCACCACGAGCAGGACCCGGCTGCCGACGTTCTGCCCGACCAGCCCCTTGTCCCAGCCCTCGATCACACTGCCGGTGCCGATCTGCACCGCCTGCGCGCCGCCGTGCGTCCAGGAGGAGTCGAACTGCTGGCCGTCGCTCCACAGCACCCCGGTGTACTGCACCACCAGGGTCTGCCCGCTCTTGACCTGCTTGCCCTCGCCCTTGATCAGCACCGCCTGCTGCAGGTCGGCGGGCGGAGCCTGCCCGGCCGGGATCGTGATCGTCACCGGCGCCTTGCCGTTGTCCTTGACCTGCGGCAGCGTCGCGGGCGGCTGGGTCATGGTCCCGGTCAGCACGGAGTCCAGCGGCAGGCTCTCCATGATGTCCAGCACGAACACCACGGTGTCGTTCTTGTCGACGCCCAGCTGGCTGTTGCCCTTCTCACCGAAGGCCGCCGCCGGCGGGGCCACCACCAGCAGCCGGGAACCCACCTTCTTCCCGATCACGCTCTGGTCGAACGCCGGCACCAGCAGCCCGCTGCCCGCCTGGTAGAGCTGCGGCTTGCCGTTCGGGTCGTACGAACTGGGCAGTTCCTTGCCGGTGTTCCAGACCTTCGCGGTGTAGTTGACCGTCACCCAGTCGTTCTTGCCGACCGTCGAGCGCTCGCCCTCGGTCACCGTGTTCACCACGAACTGCCCGCTGGGCCGGCCCTCGGGGATGGTGATGGTGGCCTTGCTGCCGAACCCGCCACCCGAAAGAGTGGGCATCGGCGGCGCCTCGCTGACCGGCGCGGGCACCGTCGGAGCGGCGCTCGCCGCCGACGGCGTCGCCGGACCGGCCGTCTTGGGGGAACTGCTGCAGGCCACCGCCAGCAGCAGCGGCAGGGTGAGAAGCAAACCGGCGGTGCGGCGCACGGTGGTCCTAACTGTCGGTCGAAGTCGGCTCTCCTGACTCGACGGACAGCGTATGCCCGGCATGCGTCCGGCCCCGGTAGACACCACCGGGGCCGGACCCTGCCGAGGACCTACATCCCGGCGATGAGCTTCTCCACCCGCTCGTCCACCGAGCGGAACGGGTCCTTGCACAGCACCGTGCGCTGCGCCTGGTCGTTCAGCTTCAGGTGCACCCAGTCCACCGTGAAGTCCCGGCGCTGCTCCTGCGCACGGCGGATGAAGTCCCCGCGCAGCCGGGCCCGGGTGGTCTGCGGCGGGATCGACTTGGCCTCGAAGGTCTTGAGGTCGGTGGTCACCCGCTGCGCCTGGTTCTTGCCCTGGAGCAGGTAGAACAGGCCACGGCGGCGGTGGATGTCGTGGTACGCGAGGTCGATCTGGGCCACCCGCGGGTTGGACATGCTCATCTGGTGCTTCTCGCGGTACCGCTCGATGAGCTTGTACTTCATGATCCAGTCGATCTCGGTGGCCACCCCGTCCAGCCGCTCGGTGCGGACGGCCTCCAGGGTGCGGCCCCACAGGTCGAGGATCCGGGCGACGGTACCGGTGTTGATGCCCTTGCGGTCGGCGAACTCCAGGGCCTTGGTGTAGTACTCCTCCTGGATGTCCAGCGCGCTGGCTTCCCGGCCGTTGGCGAGCCGCACCTGGTGGGTGCCGGTGAGGTCGTGGCTGACCTCGCGGATCGCCCGGATCGGGTTCTCCAGGGTGAGGTCGCGCATCACCACGCCGGCCTCGATCAGCCGCAGCACCAGGTCGGTGGAGCCGACCTTGAGCAGCGTCGTGGTCTCGGACATGTTGGAGTCGCCGACGATCACGTGCAGCCGGCGGTAGCGCTCGGCGTCCGCGTGCGGCTCGTCCCGGGTGTTGATGATCGGGCGCGAGCGGGTGGTGGCGGAACTGACGCCCTCCCAGATGTGCTCGGCCCGCTGGCTGACGCAGTAGACCGCGCCGCGCGGGGTCTGCAGCACCTTGCCCGCGCCGCAGATCAGCTGCCGGGTGACCAGGAAGGGGATCAGCACGTCGGCCAGCCGGGAGAACTCGCCGTGCCGGGCGACGCAGTAGTTCTCGTGGCAGCCGTAGGAGTTCCCGGCGGAGTCGGTGTTGTTCTTGAAGAGGTAGACGTCCCCCGCGATGCCCTCCTCGTGCAGCCGCCGCTCGGCGTCCACCAGGAGCCCTTCGAGGATGCGCTCGCCCGCCTTGTCGTGCGTCACCAGCTCGACCACGTTGTCGCACTCGGGGGTGGCGTACTCGGGGTGCGAGCCGACGTCGAGGTAGAGCCGGGCGCCGTTGCGCAGGAAGACGTTGCTGCTGCGGCCCCAGGAGACGACCCGGCGGAAGAGGTACCTCGCGACCTCGTCCGGCGACAGCCGCCGCTGCCCGCGGAACGTGCAGGTCACGCCGTACTCGTTCTCCAGCCCGAAAATCCGGCGGTCCATGAGCACTCCATTCTGGTCGGAGCTGTCCGAAACCGCCTCCACGACGACTGGGCCGCCGCAGGGGCACCGGAGTCCCGGACGACGGCGGTCCGGCCGCCGTACGGGACTCCGCAGGCACTGCTACTCCGGCGCGGTGTCCGCCGCCGGGTTGTCCTCGTCGTCCACCTCGGCGGACTGGTCGCCCTCGAGCAGCCGGCCGAGCTGGTTGCCGAGGATCCGCTTGAACTTGCGCTGCTGGAACCGCTGGCGGTCGAGGACCGCGACCTCCAGCTGCTCCGGGGTGAGGCTGCGCGGGCTGCCGCCGTTGGGGTCGCGGGCGAGCGAGTCGACCGCGACCTTCACCGCCTCGGTGAGGCTCAGGCCCGCGCGGTGGCGCTGGCCGAGGTAGTTGCCGATGGAGTCGGCGTTGCCGCCGACCACCACGTAGTTCTTCTCGTCGACGACCGAGCCGTCCGGCGTGAGCCGGTAGATCTGGTCGTTGTCGGCGGTGCGGCCGACCTCGGCCACGATCAGCTCGACCTCGTACGGCTTCTCGCCGACCGAGGAGAAGATGGTGCCCAGGGTCTGGGCGTACACGTTGGCGAGGCCGCGGGCGGTGACGTCGGCCCGGTCGTAGGAGTAGCCGCGCAGGTCGGCGTAACGGACGCCGCCGATGCGCAGGTTCTCGAACTCGTTGTAGCGGCCGACCGCCGCGAAGGCGATCTTGTCGTAGATCTCGGAGACCTTGTGGAGCGCCCTGGAGGTGTTCTCCGCGACGAAGACGATGCCGTCGGCGTAGGTGAGCACGACCACGCTGCGACCGCGTGCGATGCCCTTGCGGGCGTACTCCGCGCGGTCGGCCATGGCCTGCTGGGGCGAGACGTAGAACGGTGTCGACACCGGCGGTCGTCCCTTTCCTGTGAGGTGATGGCTAGATCAGCGGGGCCTGCGGGCCGTTGGGCCGGGTCAGGCGCTCGTCGGTGATGGTGACGACGACCTCCGCGACCTCCGCCTCCGTGAGCCGGCGGAAGCCGTCCTCGGTGATCAGCGAGACGATCGGGAAGATCTTGCGGGCGAGGTCCGGGCCGCCGGTGGCGGAGTCGTCGTCCGCCGCGTCGTAGAGCGCCTGGACGACCAGGGTGACGGCCTGGTCGGCCGTCAGGTCGTCGCGGTAGAGCTTCTTCATCGAGCCGCGGGCGAAGACCGAGCCCGAGCCGGTGGCGGCGAAGCCGCGCTCCTCGGAACGCCCGCCGGTGACGTCGTAGTTGAAGATCCGGCCGCGGCCGAGGTCCAGGTCGTAGCCGGCGAAGATCGGCACGACCGCGAGGCCCTGCATCGCCATGCCGAGGTTGCCCCGGATCATGGTGGTGAGGCGGTTCGCCTTGCCCTCGAACGAGAGCACGGTGCCCTCGATCTTCTCGTAGTGCTCCAGCTCCAGCTGGAACATCCGGACCATCTCGACCGCGAGGCCGGCGGTGCCGGCGATGCCGACCGCGCTGTACTCGTCGGCCGGGAAGACCTTCTCTATGTCGCGCTGGGCGATCACGTTGCCCATCGTGGCCCGACGGTCGCCCGCGAGCACCACGCCGCCGTCGAAGACCGCGGCCACGATCGTGGTCCCGTGCGGGGCCTCGACGACCGAGCCCTCGGGGAGCCCGCGGTGGCCGGGGATCAGCTCCGGCTTGTACTCGGCGAGGAAGTCGAGGAACGAGGACGACCCCGGGGTCAGGAAGGCAGCCGGTAGACGCCCGGTGCCACGAGTGTTGGCTTCCACACGATTCCTTCCAGGTAGCTTGAAGCGCGCTCTGCCCGCACCCTACCCGCCCGACGATCACTGTCCACGGGTGGAGGGGAGGTGCCGGACGGCCGGGCGGCGGATGCCACCCGACCGCCCTCGACGGTCGCGACCGTGAATTCCCGATTACCGGGACGACGGGCTATTGCCCGCCCTTCTGCACGAATCCGCGGACGAAATCCTCCGCATTCGACTCGAGCACTTCGTCGATTTCGTCCAGGACCGCGTCGACGTCGTCGCTCAGCTTTTCCTGGCGCTCCTTGAGGTCGTCGGAATTCTGCGTTTCCGCGGCCTGCTCCTCGACCTCCTCGGAGGAGCGGTTTGCCCGCTGCTGGCCGCCGCCGGTGTCCTTGCTCGCCATTTCCCTCACCCCGCTCGAATCGTCTGGCACGGTTTGGTCGGTAGGGTCGTTGCCGGTTGGCACCGACCCTATACACAAGGTGCGACTACCGCTCCCGGTTTGCCGGTGGCGCTTCCTGTCCAACACCCGCTGCCACCCCGGATGATTCCCATTCGGCGGACGTTCACCCGTGGTGATCGAAAAGTTACCCGCCGGACAGGACCCGCAGCAGGTCCTCCGCCGTGCGGCAGCGGTCCAGCAGCTCCTTGACGTGGTTGCGGGTGCCGCGCAGCGGCTCCAGCGTGGGCACCCGCTGCAGCGAGTCCCGGCCCGGCAGGTCGAAGATGACCGAGTCCCAGGAGGCCGCCGCGACGTGCTCCGCGTACTGCTCCAGGCAGCGCCCGCGGAAGTACGCCCTGGTGTCCTCCGGGGGCTTGGAGACGGCCCGCTCGACCTCGTCCTCGGTCAGCAGCCGCTCGAAGCGCCCACGGGCCACCAGACGGTTGTAGAGGCCCTTCTCGGCCCGTACGTCGCTGTACTGGAGGTCGACCAGGTGCAGCCGCGGGTTGTCCCACTCCAGGGCGTCCCGGCTGCGGTAGCCCTCCAGGATCTCCCGCTTGGCGATCCAGTCCAGCTGCTTGGACAGCGACATCGGGTCGCGCTCCAGCCGCCCCAGGACGTCCTCCCAGCGCGTCAGCACGTCCACGGTCTGCTCGTCCGCGTCGGTGCCGAAGCGGTCCTCGACGTACTTGCGGGCCAGCTCGAAGTACTCGAGCTGGAGCTGGACGGCGGTGAGCTTGCGCCCGTTGCGCAGGGTGATCAGGTGCTTGAGCGTCGGATCGTGGGAGACCCGGTGCAGGGTGCGCACCGGCTGGTCGACGGCGAGGTCGGAGGCGATGAAGGAGTCCTCGATCATCGACAGGACCAGCGCGGTGGTGCCGAGCTTGAGGTAGGTGGAGATCTCGGAGAGGTTGGCGTCCCCGATGATCACGTGCAGCCGGCGGTACTTCTCGGCGTCGGCGTGCGGTTCGTCCCGGGTGTTGATGATCGGCCGCTTGAGCGTGGTCTCCAGGCCGACCTCGACCTCGAAGTAGTCCGCGCGCTGGCTGATCTGGAAGCCGTTCGCGGAGCCGTCCTGGCCGATGCCCACCCGGCCGGCGCCGGTCACCACCTGGCGGGAGACGAAGAACGGGGTCAGGTGGCGGACGATGTCGGCGAACGGCGTCGCCCGCTTCATCAAGTAGTTCTCGTGGGTGCCGTAGGAGGCGCCCTTGTTGTCGGTGTTGTTCTTGTAGAGGTGGATGTTCTGCCCGTTGGGCAGCTCCAGCGCGCGCTGGGCGGCCGCCGCCATGATCCGCTCGCCGGCCTTGTCCCAGAGCACGGCGTCGCGCGGGTTGGTCACCTCGGGCGAGCTGTACTCGGGGTGCGCGTGGTCCACGTAGAACCGGGCCCCGTTGGTGAGGATGACGTTGGCGAGGCCGATGTCCTCGTCGGTCAGCTGGCTGGCGTCCGCCACCTCGCGCGCCAGGTCGAAGCCCCGCGCGTCGCGCAGCGGATTCTCCTCCTCGAAGTCCCAGCGGGCCCGCCGTGCCCGGTGCATCGCCGCCGCGTACGCGTTGACGATCTGGGACGAGGTGAGCATGGCGTTGGCGTTGGGGTGGCCGGGCACGGAGATCCCGTACTCGGTCTCGATTCCCATCACGCGCCGTACGGTCATGCGGCCCTCCTTGCCCGGTGCGCCGCCCCCGGCGGGCGGAACACGCTGACGTACCGCTGAACAACACCGGCGCCGGCCATCTGCCCGCGGACGGTGGGTCGAGCCTAAAACCCGGCGCCGGACGGCGGGCCCCGAGACGCGCCGTCCGGCTGCGGGGCCGCGAGGCGCCACAGCCGGACGGTGTGCGTACAGCTCCGGGGACCGCTGCCGGCCCGGGTAGCCACGTGCTTACAGGTACTGCCCCGTGTTGGCGACAGTGTCGATCGAGCGGCCGGACTCGGCGCCCTGCTTGCCGGTGACCAGCGTGCGGATGAAGACGATCCGCTCGCCCTTCTTGCCGGAGATGCGGGCCCAGTCGTCCGGGTTGGTGGTGTTCGGGAGGTCCTCGTTCTCCTTGAACTCGTCCACGCAGGCGGCGAGCAGGTGGGAGACGCGCAGACCCCGCTGACCGTGGTCGAGGAAGTCCTTGATGGCCATCTTCTTCGCGCGGTCGACGATGTTCTGGATCATCGCGCCGGAGTTGAAGTCCTTGAAGTACAGGACCTCCTTGTCACCGTTGGCGTAGGTGACCTCCAGGAAGCGGTTCTCCTCGGTCTCGGAGTACATCCGCTCCACCACCGACTGGATCATCGCGGCGACCGTGGCCCCGATGGAGCCGTCGTGCTCCTTGAGGTCGTCCGGGTGGAACGGCAGCGAGTCCTTGAGGTACTTGGAGAAGATGTCCTTCGCGGCCTCGGCGTCCGGGCGCTCGATCTTGATCTTGACGTCCAGGCGGCCGGGCCGCAGGATCGCCGGGTCGATCATGTCCTCGCGGTTGGAGGCGCCGATGACGATGACGTTCTCCAGGCCCTCCACGCCGTCGATCTCGGCGAGCAGCTGCGGGACGATGGTGTTCTCCACGTCCGAGCTGACGCCGGAACCGCGGGTGCGGAACAGCGACTCCATCTCGTCGAAGAAGACGATGACGGGGGTGCCCTCGCCCGCCTTCTCCCGGGCCCGCTGGAAGACCAGGCGGATCTGCCGCTCGGTCTCGCCCACGTACTTGTTGAGCAGCTCGGGGCCCTTGATGTTGAGGAAGTAGCTCTTCCCCTGGGGGCGGCCGGTGACCTCGGCGACCTTCTTGGCCAGCGAGTTGGCGACCGCCTTGGCGATCAGCGTCTTGCCGCAGCCGGGCGGGCCGTAGAGCAGGACGCCCTTGGGCGGGCGCAGCTCGTACTCCTTGAAGAGGTCGGCGTGCAGGTACGGCAGCTCGACCGCGTCGCGGATCTGCTCGATCTGGTTGCTCAGCCCGCCGATCTGGCGGTAGTCGATGTCCGGGACCTCCTCGAGGACCAGCTCCTCGACCTCGGCCTTCGGCACGACCTCGTACACGTAGCCGGAGCGGGGCTCCAGCAGCAGGGCGTCCCCCGCCCGGATGGTGAGCTCGCGCAGCGGTTCGGCGAGGCGCACCACGCGCTCCTCGTCGGTGTGGCCGAGAACCAGGGCGCGCTCGCCGTCCTCCAGGACTTCCTTGAGGGTGACGATCTCGCCGATGCGCTCGAAGGCCATCGCGTCCACGATGTTGAGGGCCTCGTTGAGCATCACTTCCTGGCCGCGCCGCAGCTCGTCGAGGGCGACGTTGGGGCTGACGTTCACGCGGAGCTTGCGCCCACCGGTGAAGATGTCCGCGGTCCCGTCCTCGTTCGCCTCGAGGAAGGTGCCGAAGCCGGCCGGGGGCTGTGCCAGCCGGTCCACTTCCTCCTTGAGGGCCACGATCTGGTCGCGGGCCTCACGCAGGGTGGAGGCGAGCCGTTCGTTCTGGGCGGTCACACCGGCCAGGTTGGTCTGGAGCTCGACGATCCGCTCTTCGAGGATCCTCGAATTGCGCGGCGAGTCGGCGAGCTTGCGGCGCAGCACGGCGATTTCCTGCTCAAGGTACGAGACCTGAGCGGCCTCGTCGGAACCACGAGCGGGCCTGCCGGTGCTGCGGTTGTAGTCGTCATCGTGGGCTGCCACGGTCCTCACCTCCTCCGGGGAGCTGGACGCTTCCAGACCCTACCTGGGACCAGGGGTCCGTAAACCCCTAGATCAAGAAAGATGGAACGGGCGTGTCCGATCTTCGCCCCAGCGTGCTTCCCCTCTGCTAAGGGGATACCCACCGCGCACCGCCCAAAGCGGGCCGGATGTATCGTCGAGCGAAGTGATATCCGATCGCGACCACAACGCGGGGTCCGATCGTTGTACGAATGGCGGGATTGCTCCCAGAAATGGGCGACCCGGGACAGAAACGGCAGGGGACCATGTCGGTGACCGAGCAGACTGCGGCGACGACCGAGGAGCTGGAGGTGTGGATCGACCAGGATCTGTGCACCGGCGACGGCATCTGCGCGCAGTACGCACCGGAGGTCTTCGAGCTCGACATCGACGGCCTCGCCTACGTGAAGGGGCCGGACGACGAGCTGCGCCAGCAGCCCGGGGAGACCGCCCCGGTGCCGCTGACGCTCCTTCAGGACGTGGTGGACTCGGCGAAGGAGTGCCCCGGCGACTGCATCCACGTGCGCCGGGTCGCCGACCGGGTCGAGGTGTACGGACCGGACGCGGAGTGAGGCCGTAGGGCCGGAGGCGAGCGGGTGAGCAGCAGTCTCAGGTCTGGCTGACCGGGGCGGCGGTCTGGGAGCGTTCCCAGCCGCCGCCCTTGTGCGTCCAGGTGAGGTCGAGTGAGATGTCGGGCCGGAAGCGCGGCACGTCCTCGCTCGAATACCCCTGTGCATGGCCGGTGATGGAGCCGTCGGAGCGCACCGCGAGCCGGCTCACGGTGAGGTTCTCGCGCTCGGTGAGCAGGGTGGCCAGCACGGTCGGCTGGTCGCCGGAGCCGAAGCCGAGCAGGAAGACGGCGTCCGGCGGGGTGCCGGTCTCGGCGGCGCAGTGCGCGGCGACCACAGTGCCGGGGCGTCCGTCACCGAGCTCGACGGGCACGCTGATCGCCGCCTTGGCCGGGAACGGGCCGCAGTCGAGCGGCAGTTGGGCCTTGGCCGGGTCGGGGGCGGCACTCGCGGCGAGGGCCTTGGGGGTTCCGTGGACGGGCACCGGAGTGCCGGTCGCCGGGGAGGCGGCGAGGGCGGCGCCCACCACCGCGCTGCATCCGGCCAGGGCGAGGGCCCAGTGCCAGGGGGCGGTGCGCGCGTGCCCGGGCCGGATGCGGCCCTGCGGTGTCTGCTGTCCAGCCGTCGCCGTCGTCCCGACCGCGGTCTCCACCAGGCGTCCCCTCCAGAGCTCCAGGAGCTGGTCCGTGTGAGCGAGCATCGTCCCACACCCCGTGGAGGACGGACGAAAGGGGTGACCCGAGCGTCTGGCTCGGGCCACCCCTTTCTCTCTCGGTCCGGCTCAGCCCAGGTCGGGCTGGTCGTCCTCGGCGGTGCGGGAGGCCTTGCGGGCGGCGGCGCGCTCCTGCAGGGTCGGCTCGGGCGCCCCGCTGTCGTAGTCCTCGCCGTACGCGCCCTTGGCCGGACGGCGGCGGCGCAGCGGCGGCTCGACGCCGTCCGCCAGGCGGCGGGCGGTGAGCAGGAAGCCGGTGTGGCCGATCATCCGGTGGTCCGGGCGGACGGCCAGGCCCTCCAGGTGCCAGGTGCGGACCATGGTCTCCCAGGCCTGCGGCTCGGTGAAGGTGCCGTGCTCGCGCAGCGCCTCGACGGTCTTGGACATCTGCGTGGTGGTGGCCACGTAGCAGCAGATGAGGCCGCCGGGGACGAGCGCCTTGGAGGCGACGTCCAGGCACTCCCAGGGGGCCAGCATGTCGAGGATGACACGGTCGACGTCGGACTCGACCAGGTTGTCCTGGAGGTCGCCGACGGTGAGCTTCCACGCCGGGTGCGGCCCGCCGAAGTAGCGCTCGACGTTGCTCTGGGCGATGTCGGCGAAGTCCTGCCGGCGCTCGTAGGAGGCCAGCATGCCGTGCTCGCCGACGGCGCGCAGCAGGTACATGCTGAGCGCACCCGAGCCGACACCGGCCTCGACCACGCGGGCACCCGCGAAGATGTCGGCCATCGCCAGGATCTGACCCGCGTCCTTGGGGTAGATCACGGCGGCGCCGCGCGGCATGGACAGGACGTAGTCGGGGAGCAGGGGGCGCAGCGCGAGGTACGGGACGTTCCCCGTGGTGCGCACGACCGTGCCCTCGGGAGCGCCGATCAGCTCGTCGTGCGGGAACGCACCCTTGTGGGTGTGGAACTGGTTCCCGGCCTGGAGCGTGAACGTGTAGTGGCGACCCTTGGGGTCGGTCAGCTGGACCTGGTCCCCGACCTGGAAGGGCCCGCGTCGGCGGGCGGCACCGGTCGGTTCGGACATGCGCACAATCCTAAGGGAAGCGGACCGGCTCGCAGGACGGGGGTGATCAGCGCCCGGAGACGGCGGCGGTCAGACGCTGCTCGATGTCACTGAGCGCGGCGACGCCGAACACCCGTCCGTCCGCCTCGACCACCAGGTACTCCCCCGCCGGGGTGGCCTGGACGGCCCGCAGCAGGTCCTCGCCGCCCAGGTCGGCGTCCAGCCGCAGTCCGGGCTCGAGGTCCCGGGCGAGCGGGCCGACAGCCACCCAGGGGCGCCGGTGCTCGGGGACGGCCCGGACCGCGGACTCGCGGACGATGGCGATCGGCTCGCCCCGTCCGTCCACCACGACCACCGCGCCGGCCTCGGCCTCGCGGGCGCGGCGCATCGCCTCGCCGAGCGGGGTGTCGGCGGTGACCTCGACGGCCCGGCGGGCGAGGTCGCGCAGCCGCAGTCCGGGCAGCGCCTCCTTGAGCCGGGCGTTGCGCACGCTGCCCGTGGCACCGTTCCAGATGATCGCGGCGAGCACGGCGGCCAGAACCGCGTCGACCAGCGTGTCGGTGGTGCTGCGCTCGACCCCGCGGGCGGCGCTGACCAGCGGCAGGCCGAACAGCACGACGACCGCCAGCACCCGGCCCGCCCAGGCGGCGGCCACCGTGCCCGCCATCGGCCTGCCGGTGACCGCCCAGACCACGGCGCGCAGCATCCGCCCGCCGTCCAGCGGCAGGCCGGGCAGCAGGTTGAAGCCGGCGACCACCAGGTTGGACACCATCAGCCCGGTGAGCAGCACCCCGGGCACGGTGGACAGCTCCACGGCCCGCACCGCGAGGTAGAACACGCCGCCCAGCGCCAGCGAGAGCAGCGGGCCGACGAAGGCCAGCCAGAACTCGCGCCAGGGCGTGGTGGCCTCGTTCTCGATCTCGGAGACCCCGCCGAGGAACTGCAGCTGGATCCGCCGCACTCCGAGCTTGTAGCGCAGCGCGACCACGGTGTGGGCGAGCTCGTGCACCAGGACGGAGGCGTAGAAGGCGACCGCGAAGGAGAACGCGACCAGGTAGCGGGTGCCGCCGAGGTCCGGCAGCACGTCGTTCAGCTGCCCGCCGAACACCCAGGTGATCAGCGCGGCGATGACGAACCAGGAGGGGGTGACGTAGACCGGCACACCGAAGAGCCGGCCCATCAGGAGGCCGCCGCGGCGCTCCGGCGGCTGCCCGGACGGGCGCCCGCGGTCGTCCCGCGGTGGCTGGTCGGAGGTCTGTTGCCCCCTGCTGTCGCTCACCGTGATCCCTTCGGTCGTCGCCCCCGTCGTGCCCCGGCCCGCCCACGCTACGTGATCGTGGTGCGCCGGTGCCGCACGCCCCTCCTGCTGCCTTCATACCCACTGCGGGTGCCCCGGTGGCAGCACGGTGGCAGCGGGATGACAGCAAAGGGCAATAGGGTCGTAGTCATGCAGCAGACCGACACCACCAGCGCCACCGACGTCCCGGTGCGCCCGGCGGCGCCGCCGACCGGCCTGTCCCCGTCCCGGGCGGGGGACTTCCTCACCTGTCCCCTGCTGTACCGGCTGCGGGTGATCGACCGGCTGCCCGAGCCGCCGAGCTCGGCGGCCACCAGGGGCACCCTGGTGCACGCGGTGCTGGAGCGGCTGTTCGACAGCCCGGCGGCCGAGCGCACGCCGGAACGGGCGCTGGGTCTGCTGCGCCCGCAGTGGGAGCGGCTGCTGGGTGAACGGCCGGAGCTGGGCTCGTTGTTCCCGGACGACCCGGACGGTGCCGCGCTCACCCGCTGGCTGGCGGACGCCGAGAAGCTGGTCGGCCAGTGGTTCCGGCTGGAGGACCCGACCCGGCTGCACCCGGTGGAGCGGGAGCTGTACGTGGAGACGGCCCTGGACTCGGGGCTGCTGCTGCGCGGCTACATCGACCGGGTGGACGTCGCCCCGTCCGGCGAGGTCCGGCTGGTGGACTACAAAACCGGCCGGGCGCCCTCGCGGGACTTCGAGGGCAAGGCGATGTTCCAGATGAAGTTCTACGCGCTGGTGGTGTGGCGCTGGAAGGGCGTGATTCCCAAGCGCCTCCAGCTGGTCTACCTCGGCGGGGGCGGGGACGTGGTCAGCTACGACCCGGACCAGGCGGATCTGCTCGCGGTGGAGCGCAAGCTGCAGGCGCTGTGGGAGCGGATCACCCACGCGGTGGCCACCGGGGACTTCCCGGCCACCCGCAACCGCCTCTGCGACTGGTGCGACCACCGGGCCAGCTGCCCGGAGTTCGGCGGCACTCCCCCGCCGTACCCGCTGCCCGTGCTGGCGTGAGAATTCCGGGCTAGGCGGGAATTCTCACGCCGGCACATGGCCCGTACATCGGATGAGAAGTGATCCCACGGGGGATCCGATGAGCAAGGAGTCCTAGTGACGATCCGAGTGCTGCTGGTCGACGACCAGCCGCTGCTGCGCACCGGTTTCCGGATGATCCTGGAGGCCGAGTCCGACCTGGTGGTGGTCGGTGAGGCCGGCGACGGTCAGCAGGCGCTGGACCAGGTGCGGGCGCTGCAGCCCGACGTGGTGCTGATGGACATCCGGATGCCGCGGATGGACGGCGTCGAGGCGACCCGCCGGATCGCCGGCCCGGGGCGGGACGGCCCGGCCAAGGTGCTGGTGCTGACCACCTTCGACCTGGACGAGTACGTGGTGGAGGCGCTGCGCGCGGGCGCCAGCGGCTTCCTGCTGAAGGACGTCCCGGCCGAGGAGCTGGTGCAGGCGATCCGGGTGGTCGCGGACGGCGCGGCGATGCTGGCGCCGAGCATCACCCGCCGGCTGCTGGACATGTACGCCACCAAGCTGCCCTCGGGCGACGAGGCTCCGCCGCAGGCGCTGAGCGCGCTGACCGAGCGCGAGTTGGAGGTCCTGAAGCTGGTGGCGCGCGGGCTGTCGAACGCGGAGATCGCGGCCGAGCTGTTCGTCAGCGAGACCACCGTGAAGACCCACGTCGGCCATGTGCTGACCAAGCTCCAGCTGCGCGACCGGGTCCAGGCGGCGGTGTACGCCTACGAGAGCGGGCTGGTGCGCCCGGGCACCCTGTAGCAAGGCCTCCCGCTGCCCCCGGGCGGCGTGCGGAAACGTGACGGCGGCCCGTCCGGTCCCCCGGTGACAGGGGATCGGACGGGCCGCCGTCATGTGTGCGCTCTGCGCTACTTGGCGCCGCGGCCGATCTCCCAGAAGCGGAAGAAGCCGGTGGTGTCGACGGTGGACTCGACGCCGGTGACGTACGAACGGGCCGCGTAGAAGGACTTGTTCTGGTACAGCGGGATCAGCGGCACGAGCTCGGCCTCGATCTGCTGGATCTGCCCGTAGCCGGCCGCGGCGGCGCTGCGGTCGGCCTGCTTGAGGCCCTCCGGCACCAGCTTGCCGCTGATCCGCGGGTCGTCCCAACCGTGGTGGTAGGCACCGCCGTTGACCAGCAGCGGGGCGATGTAGTTGTCCGGGTCCGGGTAGTCGGCGAACCAACCGATGACGTACGCCTGGTACTTGCCCTCGGCCCAGCCCTTCTTGAACGCGTCCCAGTCCGGCTCCTGCTGGACCGCGACCTGGAAGAGCCCGCCGGCCTCCAGCTGCTTCTTCAGCGTCTCGGCCTCGTTGGCGCCGGCCCGCGAGCGGGACCAGGTGATGGTGAGCTTGACCGGGGTCTGGACCTTGGCGTCGGTGAGGATCTTCTTGGCCTTGGCCGCGTCCTGGTCGCCGTAGCGGTCGAAGAAGGCGGTGGTGTGGCCGGTGACGCCGGCCGGGACCATCGCGTACAGCGGCTGGACGGTCCGGGCGAAGACGTCGCGGGCGAGCGCCTTGCGGTCCATCAGCTGCGCGGCGGCCTGGCGGATCGCGACGTTGCTGCCGACCGCGTCCTTGGTGTTGAAGACCAGCGAGCGGGTGTCGTTGCTGTCGCCCTCGGTCACCTGCAGGTCGGTCTTGCCGCCCTGCTGGTCGGAGCGGATCTGGGCGGCGGTGTTCGGCTCCAGGCTGTTGTCGGTGAGGTCGACGTCGCCCTTGTCCAGCGCGGCCTTCAGGTCGTCGGCCTTGTCGAAGTACCGGACGGTGAACTTGCTGTTCCGCAGCTTGGCGTCGCCGCCGTACTTGTCGTTGGCCGACAGCACGACCTTGCCGACCTGCTTGCCGCCGCTCGCGTTCTCGACCGAGTCGATGCGGTACGGGCCGGAGCCGACCTGCTTGTCGTTGGGCAGCGCCTTGTCGGCCGGGTAGACCTGGTGGTCCACGATGGCGCCGACCGGGGTGGCCAGCTTGGCCGGCAGGGTGGCGTCCGGCGCGGAGAGGTGGAAGAGCACCTCGCTGTCGCCCTTGGCCTCGACGGACTTGATCGAGTCGAGCAGGGAGACCGGACCGTTCTGGTCGTTGATCTTCTTGGTGCGCTCGATCGAGAACACCACGTCCGCGGCGGTCAGCGGGTGGCCGTTCGAGAACTTCAGCCCGGGCCGCAGGGTGCAGTGGTACTCGGTGGCCTCGCCGCCGGTGAACTCGCAGGACTGCGCGGCGTCCGGGGTCGGCGCGCTGGCGGCGGCCGGGAAGGTCAGCAGCGACTGGAAGGTGTTGCGCAGGACCAGCCAGGAGCCGGAGTCGTAGGAGGTCGCCGGGTCCAGCGTGCCGGTCAGCTGGGCGGTACCCATGGTGATCGACTTGCCGCTGTCCCCCTTCACGGCGTCGGTCACCGATCCGCAGCCGGCCACCGTCACGGCGACCAGACCGGCACAGCCGAGTACTGCGAGGCGTTCAGCTGAAGTCTTCACGGGGCGCGTCCTTATCGGTGGCACGAAACCCGAGTAGCGTGCCATATCGAACACGCACGACCGATACCGCGCAGATGACGTTTGGGACACGGCGGTTCAGGGCATCACCGCGCGCTCGACGAGATGTCAGCCAATGCCCGATTTCTCCCCCGATCCCCCGAGGTCGGGGCCCCCTCGGACCGCTTACCGGCGGGTAGGGCCGGGCCGCAATGAGATGACAATCACATCCTGGAGGGCGGATCCTCTGCGGACCCTCAGACCCGCGAGGCGACCAGCGAGCGCAACAGGCTGAGGTCGACCTGCTCCAGCGAGGGCAGCACCAGGCGTCCGGGAGCCGGCTCGATCGCCGCCACCGAGGGCACCGCGATCACCGGGCAGCCGGCCGCCTCACCCGCGCGCACCCCGGTCGGGGTGTCCTCGACCACCACACAGCGGGCCGGCTCCGCGCCGAGCCGACGGGCCGCCTCCAGGTACGGGTCCGGGAACGGCTTGGTGCGCGGCACCTCGTCCCCGCCGATCGTGAAGGCGAAATGGTGGGCGCCCAGCGAGCGCAGCACGATGTCGATCACGTGCCGGTGCGAGGCGGACACCATGGCGGCCGGGATCCCGTGCGCGGCAAGGGTGTTGAGCAGGAGTTCGGCACCCGGCATGAGCGGCACGCCGCCGCCCAGCAGGTCCACGAAGCGCTGGTTGACCAGCACGCCCAGGTCGGCCGGGGCGATGTCCACCCCGGTCCGGGCGACCAGGTAGTCCATCACCCGGGTCATCGGGCCGCCGACCACATGGGCGCGGTCCGCCTCGTCCAGTTCGTGGCCCAGCTCGGCGAAGAGCGAGACCTCCGCCTGCCACCAGAAGTCCTCGGTGTCCACCAGCGTGCCGTCCATGTCCAGCAGCACCGCCTGCAGACCGCGGTCGTCCCCGTGGTCCAGAACGCGGGTGGCGGTGGGGCTGGTGGTCATGGCGGGATCCTTCCGGCAGGCCCCGGGACCGCACCCGGGGATGGCACAGGCCGGCCCGCTGGTGAGCGGACCGGCCCGTTCAGGATCATCCAGGATACGCCCGCTTCGTCCGGAAAGCGCGAACGGAGCGGGACGCGCGGATTACCGGGCGTTGAAGTACTTCGCCTCCGGGTGGTGGATCACGATCGCGTCGGTGGACTGCTCGGGGTGCAGCTGGAACTCCTCGGAGAGCACCACGCCGATCCGCTCGGGCTTCAGCAGCTCGGCGATCTTGGCGCGGTCCTCCAGCTCGGGGCAGGCCCCGTAGCCGAGCGAGAAGCGGGCACCCCGGTACTTGAGCGCGAACATGTCCTTGACGTCCTGCGGGTCCTCACCGGAGAAGCCCAGCTCGTAGCGGACCCGGGCGTGCCAGAACTCGGCCAGCGCCTCGGCCAGCTGCACCGAGAGGCCGTGCAGCTCCAGGTAGTCGCGGTAGGAGTTCCCGGCGAACAGCTCGTTGGCCGCCTCGGAGATCCGGTTGCCCATGGTGACCACCTGCAGGCCGACCACGTCCCGCACGCCGGACTCCTCCGGGCGGAAGAAGTCGGCCAGGCAGAGCCGGCGGCCGCGGCGCTGGCGCGGGAAGGTGAAGCGGGTGCGCTCGGTGCCGTCCTCGTGGAAGACGATCAGGTCGTCGCCCTTGGAGTTGGCCGGGTAGTAGCCGTAGACCACGGCCGCCTCCAGCCAGCCCTCGGTCTGCAGCCGGTCCAGCCAGGCCCGCAGCCGCGGCCGGCCCTCGGTCTCCACCAGCTCCTCGTAGCTCGGCCCGTCGCCGTTGCGGGCCGCTTTCAGGCCCCACTGGCCCTTGAACAGCGCGTCCTCGTCCAGCCAGGAGGCGTAGTCGGCGAACGGGATGCCCTTGACGATCCGGTCGCCCCAGAACGGCGGGGTGGGCACCGCGTTGTCGACGGCGACGTCGGAGCGGATCTGGCCGAGGTTGACCTCCGGCTCCGTCTCCTCCACCTCGACCCGGGCGTGCCGACGCTGCTTGAGCTCCGGCAGGGCGGCGCCGGGCACGCCGCGCTTGACCGCGATCAGCGCGTCCATCAGCCGCAGGCCCTCGAAGGCGTCCCGGGCGTAGCGGACCTCGCCCTCGTAGATCTCGTGCAGGTCCTGCTCGACGTAGGCCCGGGTGAGGGCGGCGCCGCCGAGGATCACCGGGTAGCTGGCGGCCAGCTTGCGCTGGTTGAGCTCCTCCAGGTTCTCCTTCATGATCACGGTCGACTTCACCAGCAGGCCGGACATCCCGATCACGTCCGCGTTGTGCTCCTGCGCGGCGTCCAGGATCGCCGAGACCGGCTGCTTGATGCCCAGGTTGACCACGTTGTAGCCGTTGTTGGACAGGATGATGTCGACCAGGTTCTTGCCGATGTCGTGGACGTCGCCCTTGACGGTGGCCAGCACGATGGTGCCCTTGCCCTCGCTGTCGGACTTCTCCATGTGCGGCTCCAGGTGGGCCACCGCGGACTTCATCACTTCGGCGGACTGGAGCACGAACGGCAGCTGCATCTGGCCGGAGCCGAAGAGCTCGCCGACCACCTTCATGCCGGCCAGCAGGGTGTCGTTGATGATCTCCAGTGCCGGGCGCCCGGTCAGCGCCTCGTCCAGGTCGGCCTCCAGGCCGTTCCGCTCGCCGTCGATGATCCGGCGCTGCAGCCGTTCCTCCAGCGGGAGCGCGGCCAGCTCCTCCGCCTTGGACGCCTTGACCGACGCCGAGGAGACGCCCTCGAACAGCTCCAGCAGGCGCTGCAGCGGGTCGTAGCCGTCCCGGCGGCGGTCGTAGACCAGGTCGAGGGCGGCCTCGCGCTGGTCCTCGGGGATCCGGGAGATCGGCAGGATCTTGGAGGCGTGCACGATCGCCGAGTCCAGGCCTGCCTCCACGCACTCGTGCAGGAAGACCGAGTTGAGCACCACCCGGGCGGCCGGGTTGAGGCCGAAGGAGATGTTGGACAGGCCCAGCGTGGTCTGCACCTTCGGGTGGCGGCGCTTGAGCTCGCGGATCGCCTCGATGGTCTCGATGCCGTCCCGGCGGGACTCCTCCTGGCCGGTGGCCAGGGTGAAGGTGAGGCAGTCGACCAGGATCGAGCCCTCGTCGATGCCGTAGTCGGCGGTGAGCTCGGCGATCAGCCGCTCGGCGATCTCCACCTTGGCGTCGGCGGTACGGGCCTGGCCCTGCTCGTCGATGGTCAGCGCGATCAGGCCGGCGCCGTGCTCGCGGGCCAGCGAGGCGATCCTGCCGAAGCGCGAGTCGGGGGCGTTGCCGTCCTCGTAGTTGACCGAGTTGAGCACCGCGCGGCCGCCGAGGGCCTCCAGGCCGGCCCGCAGCACGTCCGGCTCGGTGGAGTCCAGCACGATCGGCAGGGTGGAGGCGGTGGCCAGGCGGCCGGCGATCTCCTTCATGTCGGCGACGCCGTCGCGGCCGACGTAGTCCACGCAGAGGTCCAGCAGGTGGGAGCCGTCCCGGATCTGGTCGCGGGCGATCTCCACGCAGGCCTGCCAGTCGCCGGCCAGCATCGACTCGCGGAACTTCTTCGAGCCGTTGGCGTTGGTGCGCTCGCCGATCGCCAGGTACGAGGTGTCCTGGCGGAACGGCACCGCCTGGTACAGCGAGGCCGCCGAGGGCTCGGGCTGCGGCTCGCGCGCCGCGATCGGCCGGCCCTGGACCCGCTCGACCACCTGGCGCAGGTGCTCGGGCGTGGTGCCGCAGCAGCCGCCGACCAGCGACAGGCCGTACTCCCGGGTGAACACGTCGTGGGCGTCGGCCAGTTCGGCCGGGGTGAGCGGGTAGTGGGCGCCGTCCTTGCCGAGCACCGGCAGGCCCGCGTTCGGCATGCAGGACAGGCCGATCCGGGCGTTCTTCGCCAGGTAGCGCAGGTGCTCGCTCATCTCGGCCGGGCCGGTGGCGCAGTTCAGGCCGATGTAGTCCACGCCGAGCGGCTCCAGCGCGGTGAGCGCGGCGCCGATCTCGGAGCCGAGCAGCATGGTGCCGGTGGTCTCCACCGTCACCTGCACCAGCACCGGCAGGTCCAGACCGGCCTCGGCCAGGGCGCGCTTGGAGCCGAGGATGGCGGCCTTGGTCTGCAGCAGGTCCTGGCTGGTCTCGACCAGCAGCGCGTCGGCGCCGCCGGCGATCAGGCCGGCCGCGTTCTGCTGGAAGCCGTCGCGCAGCGTCTCGTACGGGGCGTGGCCCAGGGTCGGCAGCTTGGTGCCGGGGCCGATGGAGCCGAGCACCCAGCGGGTGCGGCCGTCGGAGGCGGCGTGGGCGTCGGCCACCTCGCGGGCGAGCCGGGCGCCGGACTCGGACAGCTCGAAGATCCGCTCGGAGATCTCGTACTCGCTGAGCGCGGAGAAGTTGGCACCGAAGGTGTTGGTCTCCACGCAGTCCACGCCCACGCCGAAGTAGGCCTCGTGGACGGAGCGGACGATGTCGGGCCGGGTGATGTTGAGGACCTCGTTGCAGCCCTCGAGGTTCTGGAAGTCCTCCAGCGTCGGGTCCTGCGCCTGGAGCATGGTGCCCATCGCACCATCGGCGACCACCACCCGGGTGGCGAGCGCTTCGCGCAGCGCGTTCGCGCGGCTCTGCTGAGTGACGGACGGGTCGGCTGCAGTGGCCATGGGGCTTCTCCCTGGTGCGACGGCTGTCGGCTTTGCACCCCCGCTTGGTCGGGGACGCACGTGGCCAGCGTATCCGGCCCACGGGTCGGGTTGCGGACCCATTCCGTATCCTGAGCGCTCGACCGCGAGGGGGGAGCGACTGCGTGGCGGATTTCCGGATACGCGTGCGGCGGACCGGCAGGGCCCTGACGGCCCCGTTCCGGGCGCTGCGCGCCCGCTGGCGCCGGTGGTCCCGGTGGCGTCGGACCCTGCTGGTCCTGGCGCTGGTGGCGGCCGTGCCGGTCGCCGCACTGGGCTCGGTGTTCGTCTCGATCCGACTGCACTACGCGGGTGAACCCGCCGCCGAGGCGCGTACCCGCGGGCGGGACGCGGTCTGGCTCGGCCACGCCTGGGTGGACGGCCGCAAGACCGAGGCCGACGTCGAGGCCCTCGTCCGGCAGCTCTCCGGCACCGGAATCCGCGACCTCTACGTGCACACCGGCCCGCTGGAGCACGACGGCTCGCTGCCGCCCGCCGTCCACCCGCGGGCCCGCTGGTTCACCGACACGGTGCACCGGGCAGTGCCGGGCGTACGGCTGCAGGGCTGGCTGGGCGACGAGGTCAAGCCCGAGAAGGACGCCCTGGACCTCGAGGACACGGCCACCCGGGAGCGGGTCACCGCCTCCGCCCGCCAGGTGCTGGACCAGGGCTTCGACGGCGTGCACTTCGACATGGAGCCGATCCGCCCCGGCTCGGCGGGCTGGCTGGACCTGCTCGACCGGGTCCGCCCGGTCACCGCGGCGCGCGGCGCCAAGCTCTCGGTGGCGGCCCCGCAGATCGACCCGATCCCGGGCCTGCACACGGCCGGCATCCTGCTCACCGACCACGGCAAGTGGTGGGACCAGGCGTACTTCGCCGAGACCGCCCGCCGGGTCGACCAGATCGCCGTGATGACCTACGACACCTCGATGCCGACCGAACCGCTGTACGGCGGCTACGTCGCCCAGCAGACCGAGCTCGCCCTGCGGGCCACCCCGGCCGACGTGGACCTGCTGATCGGCCTGCCCTTCTACTGGGACGACAAGTGGGGCCACTGGGGCGACGCCGAGACCGTCGAGGCGGCCGTCCGCGGCGTCCGGCTGGGCCTGGGCCGGGAGGACCTGCGGCGGGCGCACTTCGGCGTCGCGCTGTACGTGGACTTCGCCTCGACGCCGGAGAACTGGGCCGCCTACCGGCGCGGCTGGGTGGACGTCTGACCGGACGGGCCCTGCACGACGTCAGGCGGCCAGCCGGTGGGCCAGGGCGCCCAGGTAGCGGTGGACGGTCGCGTCCTCGCCGACCAGGTAGTGCGAGACCGCCCGGTCCAGCGGCCGGCGGACCTCGCCGCGCTCGGTGACGGTCAGCGAGCAGCCCGCCCCGGCCGGGGTGAGCACGTACGTCCAGGTGCCCCCGTACGGCAGGTCCGGGTCGGCGATGCCGGTGACCAGGCGGTGTGGGGCCTCGCTGGCCACCACCTCGTACGTGGTGTGCCCGTGCCGGTCGTACTCGCGCCAGCGCACCCGGCCGCCGGCCGCGGCGGGCAGCCGCTCGACGTGGGTGAGGCCCGGGCGCCAGGCGGGGTAGAGGTCGATGTCGGTCAGCACGTCCCACACCGCGCCGGGTGGCTGGGCGAGCTCAAGCCCGCCCTCGGAGACGTGCTCCACCGGCAGTCGGCGCCCGGCCCGGTCCGCCGCCAGCAGCACCGCACCGGCGAGCGCGGCCACGCCCGCGCCCGCGCCGATCCACAGCCATCGCTTCATCGGTGTCGGCCCCTTCCGCGCGGCCCCCGCCCGTTCATCATCGCGCCGCCGAGGTCCGTCCTCAAACCCCCGTCCGGCGGTACGCCCGTCGCACCGCGCCACCGCCCGGACGCGGTGCGCGCCCGAACCTCCACCTGACGGCCCGCCACCTCTCGGGGTCGCGATATCCGCTGGATCGGGGCGGCCGGCTCCCCCAGACTGTCCCGGTGCCCCGCCGCGGTGCGCATCAAAGCCCGTAGGCTGGGCAGGTAGGGACCATGGAGCGAGGCGTTCCATGGGAGACGAGAGGTTCGACAGTCGGCAGCCGGCCCGTCGGCGCCCCGGCAAACCAGCCGGGGCGGTGCCGGCCCAGCCGCCGACCGGAGGGAGACGCTGGGTGATCGAGCTGGAAGATGTTCCCGAGTTGATCGACCCGGTGATGGTCTGCGCCTTCGAGGGCTGGAACGACGCGGGCGACGCCGCCTCCGCCGCTCTGGCGCATCTGGACGAGACCTGGGGCGGCAAGGTGTTCGCCGCCCTGGACGCGGAGGACTACTACGACTTCCAGGTCAACCGGCCGACGGTCTGGCTGGACGGCGGCATCCGCCGGATCACCTGGCCGACCACCCGGCTCTCGGTGGTCCGGGTGACCGAGCCGACGACCAGGGACGTCGTCCTGGTCCGCGGCATCGAGCCGAGCATGCGCTGGCGTTCGTTCTGCAACGAGCTGCTGGGCTTCGCGCACGAGCTGGGCATCGAGCTGGTGGTGATCCTGGGCGCGCTGCTCGGCGACACCCCGCACAGCCGCCCGGTACCGGTCAGCGGGGTCACCTCCGACCCGGAGCTGGCCCGCCGGCTGGACCTGGAGGAGAGCCGCTACGAGGGCCCGACCGGCATCGTCGGCGTGCTCCAGGAGGCCTGCACGCACGCCGGGGTCCCGGCCGTGACGCTCTGGGCGGCGGTGCCGCACTACGTCTCGCAGCCGCCGAACCCCAAGGCCACGCTGGCGCTGATCAACAAGCTGGAGGACCTGCTGGACCTGCGCATCCCGCCGGGCGAGCTCGGCGAGGACGCCCGGGCCTGGCAGCTCGGCGTGGACCAGCTGGCCGCCGAGGACAGCGAGGTCGCCGAGTACGTCCAGCAGCTGGAGGAGGCACAGGACACCGCCGAGCTGCCGGAGGCCTCCGGGGACGCCATCGCCCGCGAGTTCGAGCGCTACCTGCGCCGCCGGGAGAACGTCGGGCCGACCGGCGAGAAGCCGGTGTCCGGGCACGCCACGGCGGAGCGGCCGGCCGAGCCGCCGGAGGCGCCGGGCAGCGCCCGGGAGAGCCAGGACGGCGCCGAGGAGGAGTAGGGGCGGGTCCCCACCGCACGAGAACGCCGAAGGGGCGTCAGGACGATCCGGTCCTGACGCCCCTTCGGCGTGTGATGCGGGACTGCCGGCGCTACAGCGCGACGCCGAGCAGGGCGTCCACGGTGCGGGTCACCAGGCCGGGCGCGCCGATGTCGGTGCCGCCCTCGGCTTCCTGCCGCTCCGCCCAGCGGTCGACGGCGGCCAGCGCGGCGGGTGCGTCCAGGTCGTCCGCGAGCGCCGTGCGGACCTCGGCGAGCAGCTGCTCGGCCGACGGGCCGTCCGGGCGGGAGACCGCGGCGCGCCAGCGGGCGAGGCGCTCGACGGCCTCGTCCAGGACGCCCTTGGTCCACTCCCAGTCCGCGCGGTAGTGGTGCGAGAGCAGCGCCAGGCGGATCGCCGCCGGGTCGACGCCGTCGCGGCGCAGCGCGGAGACGAAGACCAGGTTGCCGCGGGACTTGGACATCTTGTGGCCGTCAAGGGCGACCATCCCGGCGTGCACGTACGCCTTGGCGTACGGGTGGGTGCCGGTGGCGACCTGGGCGTGCGCGGCGCCCATCTCGTGGTGCGGGAAGGAGAGGTCGCTGCCGCCGCCCTGGATGTCGAAGGACATGCCGAGGTACTGCAGCGCGATGGCGACGCACTCGATGTGCCAGCCGGGGCGGCCGTGGCCGAGCTCGGTGTCCCAGGCGGGCTCGCCGGGGCGGGCGGCCATCCAGAGCAGGGCGTCCAGCGGGTTGCGCTTGCCGGGGCGGTCCGGGTCGCCGCCGCGCTCGGCGAAGACCGGGCGCATGGCCTCGCGGGTGAGGCCGGAGACCTCGCCGAAGTGCGGGTCGGCGTCGACCGAGAAGTAGATGTCGCCGTCCACCTCGTAGGCGGCGCCGGAGGCGAGCAGCTTCTGGACGATCGGGACGATCCACGGGATCGACTCGACGGCGCCGATGTAGTGGGCCGGCGGGAGCATGCGCAGCGCGGTCATGTCCTCGCGGAACAGGGCCGTCTCGCGCTCGGCCAGGGCGGTCCAGTCCTGGCCGGTCTCGACCGCGCGCTGCAGCAGCGGGTCGTCCACGTCGGTCACGTTCTGGATGTACAGGACGTCGTGGCCGGCGTCCTTCCAGACGCGCTGCACCAGGTCGAACGCGTTGTAGGTGGCGGCGTGGCCCATGTGGGTCGCGTCGTAGGGAGTGATGCCGCAGACGTAGATCCGGGCGGTGCCGTCCTGCGGCACCACCTCTCGGACCGTGCCCGCTGCGGTGTCGTGGATACGGAGCGGGAGCCCCTGACCAGGCAGGGCGGGAACCTCGGAGGCGGGCCAGGCATGCATGGAAACAACTTTAACCTTGCGAACATTTGAAAGCCTAACCAGTGCGCAAGATCGACTGGATTCGGTTCCTTCCATTGCCCGACCGCTTCCCGACTGGTATTGCACGGATTTCCGGTCAATGCGGGGACTTCCGCGGGCACCGGGGCAGGGGTGAGCGCCACGCCCTGGTAGCCGGGCGCCCTGGTCAGGAACTCGGGCTCCATGTCCGCGAAGAGGGCGCCGATCGCGTCGGCCTGCTCGCCGAGCGCGAGGGCCGGACGGGTGGCCAGGGCCCGCAGGGCGGCGAGGTCCTGCGGGTTGCCGAGCAGGAAGTCCTCGTTGAACAGGACGACCCGGCCGGCCAGTTCCTCGGCCTCCGCCCAGTAGTGCACCTGGCCGGGGGTGATCACGCACAACTGCGGTGGCGCCAGCGGTCGGTGGACCAGGTCCAGGACGTGGGCGCCGCGCCCGCCGGTGACGTGGACGATCTCGTGGAACGAGTGCCGGTGGGGGAAGCCCGCCCGGGAGAGCGGGCCGATCGCGTCGAAGCTGCCGACGGCGAAGGGCAGCAGCTGGGGCAGCGGGACCTGCAGACGGTGCAGGGGCAGGTCCGGCGTGCTTCGGGGAGTGGGGGTGGGGGTGGTCCGTCGCGCGTCCATCGGAGCAGTGTGCGACCGATTCCCGGGACAGGTCCAGACCATCAACTCCCCTGCAGCGAGGGGCTACACCGGCGGCCAGGGGATCGCGGGCCAGTCCTCGGAGGGCAGCGGATGGCGTCCGGAGCCGCGCAGTTCGGCCACCCGGAACCGGGTGGCGTCCAGTTCCGCCGTCGTCAGGTGCGGGGCGAGGCGCTCGGCGAGCTCGCCGTCCAACTGCTCGGCCAACCGGGCCAGCACCTCCAGCGCCTCGGCGGGCAGCGGGGCGCCCGCCCAGCCCCAGAGCAGGGTGCGCAGCTTGCCCTCGGTGTTGAAGGTGACGCCGTGGTCGATGCCGTACACCCGGCCGTCGGCGGAGGGGATCAGGTGGCCGCCCTTGCGGTCGGCATTGTTGAGCACCGCGTCCAGGACGGCGAGCCGACGCAGCCGCCGGTCGTCGTGGTGCACCAGCAGCGCGGTCCGCCCGCCCTCCACCTCGGCCCGGACGATCGGCAGCCAGCCCGCCTCCGGACCGCGCGGGTCCTGCAGCGCGAGCAGCGGCTCGGCCTGCGGGTCCGGCTCGACCCACAGCTGCACCATGCCCGGGCCGTGCGGACCGTCGCGCAGCACGGTGGGCGGGATCAGAGCCCAGCCGGTCGCGGCGGACAGCTCGTACGCGGCGACCTCACGGCCGGCCAGCGTGCCGTCCGGGAAGTCCCAGAGCGGGCGCTCGCCGGCCACCGGCTTGTAGACGGCCTGCGCGCTCAGCGAACCGTGCGCGACCGTGCAGTACAGCGCGGCGTTGGAGGCGTCGGTGAGCCGGCCGTGCACGGTCAGCTCGCCCTGGCGCAGCAGCGCGAGGGCGGTGGGCACGTCGGCGGCCAGCGCGGCGGCCGCCGACGGATCGGTCTGCGGCGGGGTCTCGGTGTTCAGCGCCGGTAGCCGTTCGCGCGCGGGCACAGGTGGCCCTCCGGGTCGAGCGGGAGGTTGCAGAACGGGCAGGGCTTGCGGCCGGCCGCCACCAGGTCCAGGGCGCGCTTGGCGAACACCCGGGCCATCGCGCCGGACAGCCGCACCCGCAGCATGTCCGGGCCGGTGTCGTCGTCGGTGAAGACCTCGACGGCGTCCTCGTCCTCCTCCTCGACCAGCGCCTGCGCCTCGACCACCAGGCAGCTGTCCACGCTGTCCCAGGCCAGGGCCATCGTGCCGACCCGGAACTCCTGCTCCAGCGGCAGGTCCAGCGGGGCGGTGTCGAGCAGGTCGTTCGGGGCGGTGGCCGGGATGGAGGCGTCGCCGCCGCTGCGCCGCAGCGCCTCGTCCAGGACCTCCTCGATGCGCTCGGCGAGCGCCTCGACCTGGGTCTTCTCCAGCAGCACGCTGGTGATCCGGCCCCGGGCGCTGGCCTGCAGGTAGAACGCCCTGGCGCCGGGCTGGCCGACGGTGCCGGCCACGAACCGTTCGGGCTGGTCGTAGAAGAAGACCTGACGGGTCACGCTCTCGCTCCGGATCGTGTCGGTCGGCGCGGATCCGCCGTGGGGGATCGCGGGTACTCGGACTCGTTAGTCACCCTACGACCTTCGGGCTCCGGCCGGGGAGCCGAGCCCGACGGCCGCGGGCGGGGTGGCCCTGACGGGCTCGGGCGGTGCCGCTCGCGCGGGTCGGGGCGCTGCGGGCGGGCACCGGGGGTGTTGCTCGCGGTGCGGCTTCGGCGCCGCTCAGGCGGTGCCGCCGACCACCGCGTCGCCGCTCGGGGTGGCCGGTGCCGGACCGGCCTTCGGCGCCAGCGACCCGAGGTCGCCGGTGTCGCCCATTCTCAGCACGAAGGGCCGCTGCGGGGTGTAGCGGATCGCGGTGACCGAGCAGGGCTCGACGCTGATCCGTTGGAAGTGGTCCAGGTGCAGGCCGAGCGCGTCGGCCACCACTGCCTTGATCACGTCCCCGTGCGAGCAGGCGATCCAGACCGCGTCCTCGCCGTGCTCTGCGGCGATCTTGTCGTTCCACTCGCGCACCGCGCTCACCGTGCGGTGGCTCAGCTCGCGCAGCGACTCGCCGCCGGGGAAGGCCGCGGCGGCCGCGTGGTCCTGAACGGTGCGCCAGAGCGGCTCCTTGGCCAGCTCGGCCAGCGGACGGCCGGTCCACTCGCCGTAGTGGCACTCCCCCAGCCGCTCGTCCTCGCCGGGCGGGGCCAGCTCGGGCCGGGCGGCCAGCAGCGGCTCCAGCGTCTGCCGGCAGCGCTCCAGCGGACTGCTGACGGCCTGCGCCAGCGGGATGCCGGCCAGCCGCTCGGCCAGCGCGGCGGCCTGCGCGCGCCCGGTGTCGTCGAGGTCGACGCCGGGGGTCCAACCGGCCAGGATCCCGGCGGTGTTGGCCGTGGAGCGGCCGTGACGGACGAGCAGCAAGGTGGGCATGAGGCTCAGCCTACGGCCTCCGGGCCCGCCCGTGGGGACTGGTTACCGACCGGTTACCCATCGGGGATCTGTGCGCTTTCGGCTGATTTGCTACCCGATCGGCCCGCTCAGGAGCCACAATGGCCCGCGTGATCGTGGACTGCGGAATCTACCGTGACGGCCGGCGGATCGAGGGCCCGGCAGACTACTCCGACGCGCTCGCCTTCGCCAGGAAGGCCGGCGGCGACGCCTTCGTGTGGATCGGCCTGTTCGAGCCGACCACCGAGGAGCTCGACACGGTCAGCGAGGAGTTCGGCCTCCACCCGCTGGCCGTCGAGGACGCCGTGGTCGCGCACCAGCGCCCCAAGGTGGAGACCTACCAGGACTCGCTGTTCATGACGCTCAAGACCATCGACTACCACCACGGCGGCCACGCGGTGACCACCGGCGAGGTGATGCTCTTCCTCGGGGACGGCTACGTGATGACCGTCCGGCACGGCTCGGAGAGCCCGCTCTCCGCGCTGCGGGCGGACCTCGAGCGGCAGCCCGAGATACTCCGGCTCGGACCGGTCGCGGTGCTGCACTCGGTCTGCGACACGGTGGTCGACCGGTACGTCGACGTGGCCTCCGCCCTCGTCTCCGACCTGGACGAGCTGGAGGCGGCCGTGTTCGCCCCCGGCCGCCCCTCGACGAACACCGCGAGCCGGATCTACGGCTTCAAGCGGCAGCTCGTGACCGTCCGGAAGGCCACCGGCCCGCTGCTCGAACCGATGTCGCGCCTGGTCCGCGGCCAGGTGCCCTTCGTCCGCCCCGAGTCCCTGCCCTACCTGCGGGACGTCGCCGACCACCTGGCCCGGGTGAACGACCAGGTGGAGGGCATGGACCGGCTGCTGTCCGACATCCTCAGCGCCAACCTGGCGCAGGTCAGCGTGCAGCAGAACAACGACATGCGGAAGATCTCCGCCTGGGCGGCGCTGGCCGCGGTGCCGACGATGATCGCGGGCATCTACGGCATGAACTTCGACCACATGCCCGAGCTGCGCCAGGCCTGGGGCTACCCGGCGGTGATCGTGCTGATGGTCGTGGTCTGCCTGGCGCTGCACCGGGTGTTCAAGCGGCACGACTGGCTGTAGCACCCGTCCTCCAACCCCGTCCGCGGGGTTGGAGGAGGGTCCATGTCGCCCGGTCCCCCTGCGGCGCTACGCGAGCCCGGCACGCTCCAGCGCCTCGACGCCGGTGCGCAGCGCGTGGATCCGCTCGTCCAGGGTGAACCCGGACGGGGCCAGGGTGAGCGTGGTGACGCCCGCCTCGGCGTACGCCTGCATCCGGTCGGCGATCCGGGCGGTGTCGCCGATCAGCGAGGTGGCGTCGATCAGGTCGTGCGGGACGGCGGCCGCGGCGCCCGCGTAGTCCTTGGCGAGGTACCGCTCCTGGATCTCGTCGGCGGCCTGCTCGTAACCCATCCGCCGGGTCAGCTGGTTGTAGAAGTTCTTCTCCTTGCTGCCCATGCCGCCGATGTAGAGCGCGGCGTACGAGCGCAGGGCGTCGACCCCGGCCTCGATGTCCTCGCCGACCGCGAGGTTGACGGTCGGGCAGAGGTCGAAGCCCTCCAGCGTCCTCCCGGCCTTGGCGCGGCCGGCCGCCAGCGGGTCGAGGGACATCGCGGCGTGCTCGGGCGAGAAGAAGATGCCCAGCCAGCCGTCGGCGATCTCGCCGGTCAGCTCCAGGTTCTTCGGGCCGATCGCGGCGATGTACAGCGGGATCTGCTCGCGCACCGGGTGCACGGTGAGCTTGATCGGCTTGCCCGGGCCGCCGGGCAGCGGCAGCGTCCAGTGCGCGCCCTCGTGGACCAGCCGCTCGCGGGACATCGCCTTGCGGATGATCTCCACGTACTCGCGGGTGCGGGCCAGCGGCTTGTCGAACTTCACGCCGTACCAGCCCTCGGACACCTGCGGGCCGGAGACCCCGAGGCCCAGGCGGAACCGGCCGCCGGAGAGCGTGTCCAGGGTCGCCGCGGTCATCGCGGTCATCGCCGGGGTGCGGGCCGGGATCTGGAAGATGGCCGAGCCGACGTCGATCCGCTCGGTCTTCGCGGCGACGTAGCTGAGCACGGTCGCGGCGTCCGAGCCGTACGCCTCCGCCGCCCAGCAGACCGCGTAGCCGAGCCGGTCCGCCTCCTGGGCCACGGCGATGTTGTCGGCGTCCATGCCGAGTCCCCAGTAGCCGAGGTTGATCCCGAGTCGCATCTGCCGCACCTTCCAGTGGGTTTGGGTCGGGCCGAGGGTAACCGCGCCCGCGCCCGACATGCTACTGACGGGTAGTGGTGGGCTGGGTCACAGCGTCGCCGCTTCCCCTCCGGTGATCGTTCTGCGGGTCTTCGCACCTGTCCGCGCACCGGCCGCTACGCTCAGCCGACGTGGGGAGCGCTCTTCTCACCTGCGCGTTCACAGGGCTGCCGGGGCACCCGGGGCCACCGGCCAGTGGAGGGCCCGTCCGATGGAACAGCGTCACCTCGGCCGCACCGGGCTGCAGGTCTCCCGACTCGGCCTCGGCACCATGACCTGGGGCCGCGACACCGACGAACACGAGGCCGCCGAGCAGCTCAAGGAGTTCGTCGACGCCGGCGGCAACCTGGTCGACACCGCCGACGTGTACGCCGACGGCGGCGCCGAGTACCTGCTCTCCCGGCTCACCGACAACCTGATCCCCCGCTCCGAACTCGTCATCGCCACCAAGGCCGGCAGCGTCCCCGAGTCCGCCCGCCGCTTCGACGGCTCGCGCGGCCATCTGCTCGCCGCCCTCGACGCCTCGCTGCGCCGGCTCGGCACCGACTACGTCGACCTGTGGCAGGTGCACTCCTTCGACCCGGCGACCCCGGTCGAGGAGACGCTCAGCGCCCTCGACATCGCCGTCTCCTCCGGGCGCGCCCGCTACGTCGGGGTCTGCGACTTCAGCGGCTGGCAGCTCGCCAAGGCCGCCACCTGGCAGGGCGCCCACCACGGGCGGGTACCGCTCGCCGGGGCGCAGCTGGAGTACTCGCTGCTGCAGCGCGGGATCGAGCGGGAGGCACTGCCCGCCGCGCTGGACGCCGGGATCGGCGTGCTGGCCGGCTCCCCGCTCGGCCGCGGGGTGCTCACCGGCAAGTACCGGCACGGCGTCCCGCAGGACTCCCGCGGCGCCTCGCCGTACCTGGCCGGGTTCGTCCAGCCGTACCTCGGGGACCGTTCGCGGCGGATCGTGGACGCCCTCGCCACCGCCGCCGACGGGCTCGCCAGCAGCCCGCTGGCGGTCGCGCTGGCCTGGGTCCGGGACCGTCCCGGGGTGGCGAGCGCGCTGGTCGGGGCGCGGACGGTGGCGCAGCTGCAGGCGGCGTTGTCGGTGGAGGCGCTTACGCTTCCGGGTGAGATCCGCGGCGCGCTGGACGACATCTCGTCGCCCTTGCACCGCTACCCGGACCAGGGGTGGACCGAGCTGTGAGGCCCGGGCCGGATCGTCGAGCGGAACGTGCAGTGGAGTGACCTTTGGAGCGGACGACGATGAGTGACACGGGGAACGGCGCTCCGGAGGAGACCGGCGGGGCTCAGCTGACTCCGGCGGAGAAGGCCGCGGCGATGGCGGAGCTGGCGGAGCGGATCCGCGGCATCGAACGGCAGGGGGCCGGGGACGCGGGGCCGCGGGTTTCGCGGCCCCGGGCCTCGGAGCCGGAGGCTTCCTCGACCTCCGCCGCTTCCGCGCCGCCGCAGCGGACGGTGGAGCCGGCCGCCCCGGCGGCTCCGGCCGCTCCGGTGGCGGCCCCGGTGGTCACCCCGGCCGCGTCGGCGCCCGACGAGCCGCGCGGCAATGCCCTCCAGGCGGCCACCGCGGTGCTGACCGCGGGCGGTGCCCCCGCCGAACTGGCGCCGGCAGCGGTGGCCGAGCTCGGTGACGACGCCGCCGAGCGGCTGCGCCAGGACCCGTGGGCGGTGCTGGGCCTGCCCGGCGTCCGCCCGGAGCACGCGGACCGCTTCGCCCGCGAGCTGCTCGGCCCCGAGGCCGGGCCGGGCGACCCGCGCCGCGCCCAGGCGCTGGTGCTGTGGCTGCTGGAGCAGGCGGCGCTGCGCGGGCACTCGGCGCTGGACCTCGCCGAGGTGGCCGCCGGGCTCGAGCGGCTCCGGATGCCGGACCCGGCGGCAGCCGTCCAGGCCGCCGTCGAGGACGGGCGGGTGCTGCCCTTCCAGGAGGAGCTGACCGGGCCCGAGGCGCACGCGGCGGGCGACGAGGACGACGAGCCGCCGACCAGGACGCTGCTCGCGCTGGAGCGGCTCGCGATGGCGGAGGACACCCTCGCCGAGGCGCTGATCCAGCTGATGGCGACCTTCGTTCCGGGCGAGGACGTCGAGGCGGCGGACGCCGGCTCGGAAGACGCCGGCTCGGAGGACGGCGGCTCGGAAGACGCCGGCTCGGAGGACGGCGACGAGGCGGACGGCGACGAGGCGGAGGGCGGTGAGGAGGACGCCGCCGGTGCGGAGGCCTCCCCCGCCGCTCCCGCCGCCCCCGGTCCGGCCGCCTGGGAGGCCGCCGCCGAAGCCGCGGCGTCCTCCTCCGCGACCGCCCTGATCCGCGCCGTCGCCGACAGCCCCCTGGTGCTGCACACCGGCGGCGAGGCGGCCCGCGCCGAACCGGTGGCACTGATCGCCGCCGCCCGGGGCCTCGGGCTGCGGGCTTGGGCCGCCACCTGGACCGACCAGGGCCGGGACTCCTTCGCCGGACTCGCCGGGGCCGGCACCGGCTCCGAGACCGACATCCCCGTGGTGACCCTCGCCGACCTGCTCTCCGGTGCCGCCGGCCCCGGCCGCACCCCGGACGGCATGCTCGCCCTGGACCTGCTGGTCGTCCTGGACGCCCCGCTGCTGGATGTCGAACTGGCCGCGACCGTCCTGGAGTCGCTCGCCGACGGCACCCGGCTGGTGCTCAGCGGCGACCCGGGCCAGCTCTGGTCGGCCGGCCCCGGCCGCTTCTTCGCCGACCTGCTGGCCGCCAAGGTCTGTCCGGCGGTCGCCTCCCGCACCCCGGACTTCGGCCCGATCGGCGAGCTGGTCTCCGGTGTCGGCATCGGCGAGCTCCAGCCGGTCGAGGCGCCGGACAAGGAGGTGGTCCTCCTGACCGCCAAGGACTCCGGCGAGGCCGTCCACCGGGCGATCCAGCTGCTCACCGACTCCATCCCGCGCGCCCTCGGCATCCCCGCCGAGCAGGTGGTGCTGCTCACCCCGGGCCACGGCGGTGCGGCCGGCACCCGGGAGCTGAACGCCGCCGCCAAGGCGCGGCTCAACCCCGGCCCCGGCCGGTTCGGCGGCTTCGACCCGGGCGACCGGGTGGTCGACTCCCCCGCACCCGGCGTCATCCGCCCGGCCCGGGTGTTGGACGGCGACGCCACCGGTCTGCACCTGGAGTACGCGGACGGCTCCCGCCGGACCGTCCCGCCCGCCGAGGCCGCCCGGCTGCGGCACGGCTGGGCGCTGACGGTCCACCAGGCGCTGGGCCGCCGCTGGCCGGGCGCGGTGGTCGTGCTCCCGGAGGACGCCGCCCCGGCGCTCACCCGGCAGTGGGTCTACACCGCCTTCGGCCGGGGCGAGCGGCACCTGTCCGTGGTGCACGCGGCGGGCCCGGCGCTCGCCCAGGCCGTCGCCGAGCGCCCGGCGCAGCCGCGCACCACCCGGCTGCGGGCGGTCCTCGCCGAGAACGCCGCCTCGGTGGACTGAGACGCGACGGGACCGGCACGCCGGGACTCGGTGGACCGGGACCCGGTGAACCGACGCGCGGATGATCCGCGTTGCCGACACGTCACGCCGCAGACGCGCGACGGGCGGGCCCCCTGGTCATGGGGCCCGCCCGTCGTCCGTCCCGGACGGGGTCAGTCGTCCGGGTCCTCGTCGTCGTAGACCTCGCTCACGTCGAACCGGCAGATCAGCAGCTGCGGGTCGGCATGCTCGAAGGGCTCCGGCAGCCACTCCCCCGGCTCGGTCGGCTCGGACGCCGCGACCCAGAGCGTCGAGTCCGCCTCCTCCAGGCCGAACTCCTCGCTGCGGGCGGAGATCTCGTCCGGCTCGTACTCGCCGAACAGCACGCCGATCGCGGCGTTCACCCCGCTCGCGCCGGCGCCTCCCGGGGTCAGCGAATCGTCCAGCCGCTCGGCCTGGGCGCGCAACCGCTCGGGGTCGACGACGTGGTAGTCGCGGCGGATCAACACGCTGATCGCCTCGGGCTGTTCGGGGCCGTGGTACCCGCCGGGCCCCTCGTCCCCGGGGATCTCGAAAGGGGTGACCTCGTCGTAGGCCTCGTACAGGAGTTGGTCGTAGGCGATGGCCGCCGTCGCGAGCTGCTCGTAGGCAGCGGACACGTCGGGATCATCGGCTGCGTTGGGGCTTGACACCGCTTCCAGATGACGGTCGATGGCGGCCTTGACCGCCTCAGCGGCGGCGCGTACCTCGGCAATGGTGGGCTGCGCGGCATCAGACATGGTGCAGACGCTATCTCCCCTCGGTGTCGGTACGCACAGCGGTTGTCACCTACACCCGCGATTTCACCGCAACTTCCCCCCTGATGTCCGATATGCACAGGTACATCCCCCTGCGATACCGGCGCGGGACCGGCGCAGAGGGCGTGCGGCAGGCTCGGCGAGGCCGTCCGGGCACCGCTTCGCGCGCCGGGATCGGGGTATCCCCTCCACAGCAGCAACAGAACTGATGCACTGTCAGGCGATCGCCCGGGTCGCGAGCCCTCGGGCGCCCGCTTCCGCGCGGGAGGACGGCCGGAAATACCCGGGCCGACTGTCCGGGGCAGGCCGTAGGCTTGCTCGTACGTGATCCCCAGGAGGAGCGTTTTGACCCCACGCAAGCCGGTCCGGCAGCCGGAGTACGAGTACCAGTCGCTGCGCATGCCGCGCGGCACCTCACGCAACGCGGCGCGCCAACTACTCACCGAGCACGCCGAGTACGGACACTGGGAGCTCGACCGGCTGAGGCTGTTCCCCGACGGCAGCCGGACGGTCCGGCTCAAGCGGAGGATCATCCGCCAGGTCCGGAGCTGGTGACGGGCGGATCGCTCCCCGCCGAGCGGGAACCGGCACGAAGCCTTCACGCGCCCGCGGCCGCCCGTTCATCCGGCGACCGCGGGTGCGTCGTTTCCACTGCGGGTGCGCGCAGCCACGGGTGAGGCTCCCGGGGTTCCGCAACCCACCCGGCCGACCGTCCGCCCGGCCGGCCGGCCGCCTAGCCGGTCAGCGAGCCCCGGCGCGGGCGCGGCGGTAGAGCACGCCGCCGCCGAGCAGCAGCGCCAGACCGGCCGCACCGAGCAGCTCGACGCCGCCGGCGCCGGTGGAGGCCAGCTGGCTGCCCGCCGGGGTCTCGGCGGCCGGGGCCTGCGTACGGGCGGCGGCCGGGACGACCTGGGCGCTCGGGCCGCCGTTGGCGGTCGGCGCGGCGGGCGTCGTGGTGGCCGGGCCGCCGTTGCGCGGGTTGCCAGGGGGGGTGGTCTCACCGCCGGTCTGCGGCGGGGTGGGGTGGCTGTCCTCGGGGCAGTCGTCGCTCGGCTTCGGCTTCGGCTTCGAGGCGGGCGCGGGGTGCGCCACGTTGGCGCAGTCGTTGCCGAAGGCCGGGTTGGCGACGCCGACCACGTCGACGGAGTTGCCGCAGGCGTTGACCGGGATGTGCACGGGGGCCTGGATGCTGTTGCCGGAGGCGACGCCGGGCGAGCCCGCGGTGGTGCCGGAGGCGGAGGAGCCCGAGACGCCGGTGCCCCGGCTCCCGCCCGTGCCCGAGCCTGCGGTGCCGGAGCCTGCGGTGCCCGAGCCTGCGGTGCCGGAGCCTGCGGTGCCGCCGGCCTGCCCGCCTTGCGGTGCCGCGTGGTGATCACCGCTGATGTTGGCGCAGCGGTTGCCGAACGACGGGTTCAGCGCACCGATCACGTCGACCGTGTTGCCGCAGGCGCTGATCGGCACCTCGACCGGCACCTGCACCGAGTTGCCCGAGGCGACGCCCGGCGACCCGACGGCACCCCCCTGCGCCTCGGCGCCCGCGTAGGCGTAGCCGGCGGTCGAGGCCAGCACACCGCCGGCGGCCACGGCCGTGAGGAGCCCCTTCTTGGCTACATTCCTCAATGTTTTCCCCTGACGTTCTCGAGACGAGGTTTTCGACGTTGACATGAACCTTGTGAAAGTCGGAATTTTCGTATATCCGTAAATCACGCCAGGTCTTCGACTGCACAGGAGTTAACGACAGGCGAACGGGGAGGTTGAGCCGAACGCTGCAGCTTCACCCGATCGAGCGATCGTGTCGCCGAGCGTGTATCCGACGCGCATCCGAGGCCGCCGCACACGCGCAGCAACACCGCAGCGCACGCGCGGCACCGCCGCCGCGCACGCGAAGGCCCCCGGTGCGGCGCGTCCGCCGCCCGGGGGCCGGATCGAGTCCTCTCAACGGGCCTCAGCGGCCCGGAGGCCGACTCAGAAGTTGGCGCAGTGGTTGCCGAACGCCGGGTTCAGCACGCCGATCACGCTGACGGTGTTGCCGCAGACGTTCACCGGGATGTGCACCGGGATCTGGACCTGGTTGCCGGAGACGACGCCCGGGGAACCGGCGGCCACACCCTCGGCACCGGCGCCGCCGTGAGCGGACGCGACACCCGCGGCGGCGAGCACCAGGCCACCCGTGGCAGCGGTGACGGCGGCGATCTTCTTGACCTTCATCATTCCTCCTGTATGGACAACGCAACCCGTTCGGCGGGCTGCACAGGGATGAACGACGCTGCGGCAAACGGGGTACGGAACAGATTTCTCATTCACCCGCAACGGTGAGGTCTCGCACAAATAGTCGGCGTGAATTTCCAGGCGGAATCGTTTCTGTCGATCCCCCTGAACCCGTCCCACAATCATCAGCTCCGACAATGCGGTCGGCCGGCCCCCGGCACCCCGGGAGCGGGCCGACCCAGTCGCCTGATCAGCGCGCGCGACGCCGCGGGCGCGACGCCGCGCGCGCGACGCCGCGCGCGCGACGCAGCGGGCGCGATCAGCAGGCGTCGATGAACCGGTCGAGCACCCGGACACCGAACTTCAGACCGTCCACCGGCACCCGCTCGTCCACGCCGTGGAACATCCCGGCGAAGTCCAGCTCCGGCGGCAGCTGCAGCGGCGCGAACCCGAAGCAGCGGATCCCCAGGTCCTGGAAGGACTTGGCGTCCGTCCCGCCCGACAGGCAGTACGGCACCGCGCGGGCGATCGGGTCCTCGGCCCGCAGCGCGGTCTGCATCGCCTCGACCAGCGCCCCGTCGAAGCCGGTCTCGATCGCCTTGTCCGAGTGCAGGCTCTCGCGCTTCACGCGCGGGCCGAGCACGCTGTCCAGCTCGGCCAGGAACTCCTCCTCGTAGCCGGGCAGGAAGCGACCGTCCACGTGCGCGGTGGCCTGACCGGGGATCACGTTCACCTTGTACCCGGCGCCGAGCATGGTCGGCTGGGCGGTGTTGCGCAGCGTGGTGCCGATCATCTTGGCGATGCCGCCCAGGACGCGCAGCGTCTCGTCCATGTTCTCCGGGTCCAGCTCGACCCCGAGCGCGTCGGACAGCTCGTCCAGGAAGGCCCGGACGGTCTTGGTGATCCGCAGCGGGAACTGGTGCCGGCCGAGCCGGGCGACCGCCTCGCACAGCTCGGTGATCGCGTTGTCGTCGTTCTCCATCGAGCCGTGCCCGGCCCGGCCCTCGACCGTCAGGCGCATCCAGTGCATGCCCTTCTCGGCCGTCTCCACCAGGTAGAGGCGGACCTGGTCGTTGACCGTGAAGGAGAAGCCGCCGACCTCGCCGATCGCCTCGGTCACGCCCTCGAACAGCCCCGGGTGCTTGTCCACCAGGTAGCGCGCGCCGAAGGTGCCGCCGGCCTCCTCGTCGGCGAGGAAGGCCAACACGATGTCGCGCGGGGGCTTGCGCCCGGTGCGCAGCCGGTCGCGGATGACCGCCAGGGTCATCGCGTCCATGTCCTTCATGTCGACCGCGCCGCGGCCCCAGACGCAGCCGTCGGCGATCTCGCCGCCGAACGGGTCGTACGTCCAGTCCGCGGCGTTGGCCGGCACCACGTCGGTGTGGCCGTGGATCAGCAGGCCGGGGCGGGAGCGGTCCTCGCCCTCGATCCGGACCACCGTCGAGGCCCGGCCCTTGGCCGACTCGAAGATCTGCGGCTCGATCCCGAACTCGGCGAGCTGCTCGGCCACGTACTCCGCCGCCTTGCGCTCGCCCGGGCCGGAGCCGTCGCCGTAGTTGCTGGTGTCGATCCGGATCAGATCGCGACAGATCCCGGCGACCTCCGACTCAGCCGTCACCTTCGGCGCCGTCGACTCGCTCCGCTCGCTCACGGTCACTCCTCGTCTCTGGCCCGCACCGACGCACCAGCGCGCCACCCCCAGGACCTGCACCCGGGCCGTACGAGCACGTCCGTCCATCCTCCCCCAGCCCCCGAGCCGGATCCACCCCCCGCACGTCCTCGAAACCCCCTGGTCACGCCCCCGCCACACGCCGCCCCTTGTTCCCGCCACCCGCCCCGCACCCCGCTCGGGGACCGTTTTGGGACCCCAAGCCGATCTTTGCTACAGTTACATCTGTCAGCGCGACGGACGAGAGATCGGAAGCCGCGAGGACGACACCTAGTCCGGGTGGCGGAATGGCAGACGCGCTAGCTTGAGGTGCTAGTGCCCTTTATCGGGCGTGGGGGTTCAAGTCCCCCCTCGGACACCAGCGGGAACCCCAGATTCGTCTGGGGTTCTTTTGGTTTTCCCGGGCGGCTTCCGAGCGGCTCCGGCTTCGAAGGGCCCCTCGGCGAGCGCGCGATGGCGGCCGTCGTCCGCGGCTTCGATCCGGGCGAACCGGCCCAACTGCGCCACCTCTGCCTGCGGCTGGTGGAGCACCAGCAGCAGATCGAGCGCTACCTCACGGCGTCGCCCGAACAGTCGACCCCCGTGCGGGCCGGCCGCGGAGTGCCTCGCCGGTGACGAACGCCGTCACCGTCGCGACGATCAGCAGTGGCATCGCGTTCGTCGCCTGGCCGCCGAGGAGGGCGGCGGCGAGGACGGTGCTGGTGACCGGAAGGCGGGTGACGGCGGCGGCGGAGGCCGCCAGCCCGACGGCCAGGGCGGGGGCTGTGCCGAAGCCGGGCAGCGGCGCGCAGGCCATGCCGAGGGCGGTGCCGAGCAGGAGCGCCGGGAAGATCGGACCGCCACGCAGACTGCCGAGCGCGATCGACCAGCCGAGCCCCTTGCACAGGACGAGGGCCAACAGGGCGCCGATCGACCAGGCGGCCGGGTTAGCGGCGAGCTCGCTCAGGGTGGCCTGGCCGGAGAGCGCGGCCTCCTCCGGGGAGCGGTCGGTGAGCAGCGCGTACACGGCGATGCAGCCGCCGACCGCGACCGCGCACAGCACCGTCCGGACGGCGGTCCGCCGGGCGCTGTCGTTCGTCGTGTAGGCCTTGACCCGCCGTCCGATCGTCTGCCCGGCCACGCAGCCCAGGGCGATCGCGGCGGCGAGCGGGATGCCCCAGAGGAAGTCGCCCGGGTCGGGGATGCCGCTCTTGGGCTCGCTCGCCAGTGAGAGCGCGCCGGTCGCCAGGCCGGTCCAGTGCCCGAAGCCGGTGAAGACCAGTGCGCCGATCCCGCTGGCCAGCAGGCTGGGCAGGATCAGTGCGACCAGCTGCGGGCCGCCGAGCCCGGCTGCCTCGATCAGCATCACGCCGGCCACCAGCGGGCTGCCGAAGATGGTGGAGATCGCCGCCGCCGCGCCCGCCGTACCCAACACGGCGACCAGCTGTGGGTGTTCGGTGCGTTTCGCGGAGCGGACGGCGAGCAGGGCGAGGCCGCCGCCGAGTGCCATCAGCGGTGCCTCGGGGCCCAGCACCACGCCGAGCGGCAGGCAGGCGAGCGCGGCCAGCACCACGCCGGGGACCGCGCGGGGAGGGGTGGGCCGGCCGCCGAGCCCGTCCACCGGGATGTGCCCGCCGCGCCCGGGCAGCCGGGTGACGATCGGAGCGAGCAGTAAGCCGGCCAGCAGCAGCGCGGGCAGCGGCCACCACCAGGGGGCGCGGCCGTAGCCGGCGGTCTGCGGCAGGCTCTCCCAGATCCAGTGCTGGAGCTGGTGCTCCAGGCTGACGAAGCCGAAGGCGGCCAGCGAGACCGGGATGCCGACCAGCCCCGAGACCAGCAGCAGGGCGAGGTAGCCCTTGTGGAGCAGCACCTCGCGCAGCGTCGGACCGCCGTCCTGCTGTTGGGGCGTCCCCGGCATCGCCGCTCCTTCGCGCTCCCGGGCGCCCGCTGCCCCGGCGGCCCGTCCTGCGACCGAGTCTCGCCCGGGGCCGGGAGCCCCGCACGGCGCGCGGGCCGTCAACCGGGCCCCGCCCGGGCGCAGTTGCGCTGTACGGGTGAGCGGGAGCGCGGACCTGCCGGGTCGGACCCGCCGAGTCGGACGTGCCCGGTCACACCTGACGGGTCACACCTGACGGGTCACACCTGCCCGGTCACACCCGGCGGGTCACACCTGGCGGGTCTCGCCGCCCAGCGCGCTCTCGATGCCCTGGACCATCCGCCACAGCGGCGCCCGACGGCTGGCGACCAGGACCACCACCTCGTCGGACTCGCCCTCGGCGGCGGTCTCGGCGGGCCGGTCGCTCCAGGTGCCGGTGACGAAGGCCATCGCCGCGTCCACCTCGGCCACCCAGTCGCTCTCCCCGCCCGAGCGCAGCCAGGTGCGCAGGGCGTGGTTGTGTGCGGCGACGACGGCCGCGGCGATCACGTCGGCGCGCAGCGGGCCGTCCGGGCGGTCGGCGAAGCGGGCGCGCAGGTACGCGGCGAGGGTGTGCTCGTAGCGCCAGACCACCGACAGCTCGTACGCCCGCAGTCCGGGCACCTTGCGGGTGAGCCGGTAGCGCTGGACGGAGAAGGAGGGCTGCTCGGCGTACATCCGCAGGACCAGGCGGGCGGCGTCGCAGGCGTGCTTGACCGGGTCCTCCTCGCCGCTGCCGGAGTCCAGGAACTCCGTCATCTCGGCGAGGCTGCGCTCGTGGTCGGGGAAGACCACGTCCTCCTTCGCCGGGAAGTAGCGGAAGAAGGAGCGCCGGCCGACGCCGGCCAGCGAGACGATGTCGTCGATGGTGGTCTGCTCGAAGCCGCGCTCCAGGAAGAGCTCGAAGGCCGCGGCGACCAGCGCCTCGCGCATCGCGGGCTTGGCGGGCCCGTCGTTCATGGGCAGGTCCTGCTCTTCCTTCTCACTCATTCTCCGCAACCTAACATCGGCGCACCGCCTGGGCGCCGACGGCCGAGCCGGGCTCCGGTCCGGCCGTCGGTGCAGGTCAGGCGGTGTCTCGTGGGCGGTGTTACGGGAGGTTGCGAGCCATCACGATGCGCTGGACCTGGTTGGTGCCCTCGTAGATCTGCGTGATCTTCGCGTCGCGCATCATCCGCTCCACCGGGTAGTCACGGGTGTA